>NZ_JAUPTE010000162.1:0-2043 GCF_036701705.1 Microcoleus sp. w1-18aA5
CCCACATTCCGCAGATGTGTGTGGAATTTTTTTATCAGTTGTGAAAAGTTGGAGTCAAAAAGTTTTTCCGTTTAACTTATGCGGTTTTAACGTCACGGGCACCTGTCAAATCTCCCGAAATCAACTAAACTGAAATAGTTGACTTTTTTTAATAGATTTATGGCGCTTTCTTCGCGAAATAACTTAGCTTTTTAGCCAAAATAAATCCCGCCAAGAGCTAATCATCTTGACTAATAAATGTGGATTATTCACCAAGATTTACAGCTTAATGGAGAGCGTCATCCACCTGCAAACATTAAATAGTACCGACTGCAATACTGTCCTAAATGCTTTAATACATCTTGACGGTCTTGGGTTAAATTACTGACTTGCTTATCTCCGTTGACCGTCACTAAATGTACCCCTTGAAACATCTGAAATATCCAGCGCATGGTCGGTTTATTGGTGAGTTTCTTTACCTGATTTCTGACTCCCTCATTGGTGGCTTCTAAGTGTTGTCTCAATTTCCTTTGCGCTAGGGTATAAACTAACAAGCACAGTCCCATTATCATTCCTATTGCTTCGACTCGCTCGGGATTTTTCACAAATACGCTTGATGTAAAAAACAATGGATCTTTGATAAATCTAAATCCTCTCTCGTTACTTTGCTGCGCTTTGTATTCTGATAGTATCTGTCGATCGCTCACCTCTTGAGTGTCTAACATGTTGGTGGCTAATATAAATCTCCCGGCTGTGATTTGTTCGGCTTCTATTACTGATAACCGGGTTCCTATTTGACCCGTAACTTGATAAACTGTTGGATTTGTTTGGTTCTCTAGTTTCTGCTTGCTTGTCGATTTTTTGACTGGTTTTTCTCGGCATTCAATTTCTGTGATTTGGTGATACTTCCAGGTATCTGATAATCTTTTTATCGCGATTTCTGCGTCGGCTATACACGCAAACTCTTGTCTGAATAGCTTGCGTAGTGAGGAAGAAGCTGATTCTAATTGTTTCTCTACTTGCTGGGCTATTTTTTTGAGGGCTGCTTGTTTTCTGAGATCGCTTTCTACTACTATCCATCTTTGTTTGATGTTGGCATACTCGCTGGTTATGGCTGCTATTTTGTAGCCTTTAATTTGAGCTGATTCCCAGTCTTTATCTTCGATAGCTGAGATTTTTTGTCGGGCTGATTTGATACTTAATGGCACTCTGGTTATCCATTTCATTCCTGCCATTGCTGATAAGTTTTCTGCTGTGTATAAGGCACTGTCTGCTACACAGATTCCGTCGAAAGTCCATTGGTTTTTAAATTCTTTGAGTCGGGCTACAAAAACGCTTTTGTCATCGGCGTTTCCGTCATCTATTTTGAGATACAATGGTACGTCTCCATCACCGCTAACTATGGTGTCAATGATAAATTGTTTGAGGTCGGGTCTTTTGTCTCTTGAATATCCGTGAACGATTTTTATGGCTTTCATTTCATCGGGTGGGTCTGATGAGTCTGTTTCAATGTCTTGACTCTTTTCCTGACGAGTTTTGTATGCTCCTTCTACTGATATTGAACTGCTGTCTAGATGAACGCTGTTCATTTCTACTTGAAATTTATGAGCTGCTTTCAGGGCGATCGCTGTGAATAACTGTGTCGTTCCAGCTTGATGGTATTTGTCTAATGCTCTGCCTATTCTATCATCATTTAATTGTTCAGGGGTCACTCCTTCTCCTATTAGATGTTCTGTTGCTTTTCCGACAAAAAATGTGTCGAATAGGTAGATTGGGGCGCTCAAAAACCCTAATCCGTTCAAAATCATCGCTTTCATGACTTGTCCTGGGCTGAGGGTTTCTTTGTTGCTTATCCCCACTTTTTTGTTGACTTCTTCTACCAATTCCATTTCATCTATTATCCCGGCTACTATTCCCAAGTGGTCTAAATTTACGATATTTATCCCCGATAATGGCTGGTTCATGATTTTTAGAGTTGCTTTACTGCAGAAATCTATTATACACTAAAAACTCCCAAACGATTGCACGGCAATCGTTTGGGAGTTTATTGTTGCCAAATCTATC
>NZ_JAUPTE010000163.1:0-1962 GCF_036701705.1 Microcoleus sp. w1-18aA5
CTGAAGTTCCCCCATTGACAAAAGGCGTCGGAGTATGTAGGGTAAACCTTTGGAGGATTTTGACTCCGGTTTTACTGGGTACAAATCAGAGAAACGCCGAGTAAATCCAAAGCTTTTTGTTGCACAATTGTTGGTTGAGTAATCTTATCGAAAACCCAACTAGCACCCTCCATAGTTGCCAGAATTTCATTGTGGGCGATCGTACCCAAATCTGCGAGTATTGTTTGGAAGCTATGTACTGGCAAATTATCGGCAGTTCGCTTGGTTCTCGCCTTGGCACGAGTGCGATCGCTCTTGGCGGCTTTCACCACTGATTCTTGCTGTTGGTGAGCCGATTCCCAATCGTCCTCATCAAATAGCATCGGAGCCAACAGAGAACGCATTTGCCATTCTACATAATAGGCTAACATACATAAAAATACGTGAGCCTTAACTCGAGCGCCCAGGCGGTGGTAAATCGGTCGCACCTTTAAATCGACAGTCTTAAAACTCCGAAAAGCTTGTTCTACTTGGGACAGGCTTTTATAAGCTCTCACCGTTTCTGTTGGCGATAAAACTTCTGACTCGACTGAAGTCCGAATCACGTACAAACCGTCAAGAGCTGCTTCGTTTTCAATACTTTGCGTGTTTCTTTCGTAGCAGAAGCTGTTCTCTTGAAAATCAAGTTTGAAATGCTTGGCAACTTTGTAACGATTCACCACTTTTCCCACTTTGAGAGCAATATTTGATGCCCCTTTTAAACGTCGCTTCTCTCTAGTTGTCGCAGCAGCGATTTTGGCTAATTCTTTTTCGGTGGCTTGCAACAATTCCTCTCTGGTTTTGGCTCGTTCTGCTGCCAGCATCGGATTGCGACAGGCGATTAAGCGTTCTCCCGGATACTCAGATGACGATATTTCAGCGATATTTTTTTCATCAAATAAAGAGAGTTGAATCGATTCTTGCTCGACGAGGGTGCGGATTTGTACCGAACGCAGCGCGCTAATCCAATCGAAAGCGCGATCGTTAGCTTGAAAATGTTGTTGAATTGTAGTTGAAGAGATAATACCTCGATCGCCCACCCAAATTATTTTAGCAATCCCAAATCTTTCTTTGAGTTTGGTAATTTGATTGGTGAGCGTTGTCGGGTCAGCAGTATTGCCTTCAAATACTTCGATCGCGATCGGACAGCCAGAAGCATCGCACATTAATCCGAATACGATTTGCAATTTACCTCTTTTGCCATCCCGATTGTAACCGTACCGGGCTAGGGGGCAAGTTTTGCCCTCAAAATAGCTGCTCGATACATCATACAGTACCAATGTTGATGATGCCAGATGAAGAGAGGCCAAATTATTTTCGATCGATTCTTGTCTGGATAAGAGCCAATCCATTGCCAAATATAGTTCATCTTCATCGGCACCCTCAATGCCTAAGATTTTGCCAATACTCGAAAAACAAGTTTCTTCGTTGAATCCTCTCGCGGTGGCGAGTTTCGAGCGCGGGTCGATAATTCTGGCAATTATCATCGCCAATACCAATCTTCTGTTGCGACTATTTTCGGAACTAATTAAGTTGTGTAAGCCAGTGTTTTTCAGGCAGCCCAATACTGCTGCTACGTGGCCGTGTGGGCGCGAACGGGTGATTTTAAAAGAATCAGGCAAAGAAGCGATCGTTACGCCACCTTTTAACAAGGCTTGCAGTCCATCTATGGCATGGTCGGGCAATTTAGACAAGTTTGCCAGAGTGCGTTTCCGTACTTTTGAACCTTCGCGGTAGGACTCGCGAAGTAATACGGCCGGCGGAGAATTTCTGTTTGGAACACGTTCGATATACATGACTACAATTATACCGCGAGCGCTGACTAAAGACTCTAAAGAAATCCTTAAATTACATGGGTACACGCTTGGGGGTAAAAAGGCGATCGTTCCTTGTAGTGCAAGGGTTTGTGAGATTTGAACATTCCCCCTACTGGGGGAACTTCAG
>NZ_JAUPTE010000164.1:0-1911 GCF_036701705.1 Microcoleus sp. w1-18aA5
CTGCCTATCTTTTTTTACCACAAGTTGGCTCAATCCTTACTAGCTATGGGTTTCAGGTGGGTTGTCACCCCCCCAGACTGCGGACAACTTTTAAGATAGCAGCCTGATGAAAGCAAATATCAACAAATATCAAATATATCGGGCGATTGCAATCGCGGCTGCACCAACTTTCAGGCGTGGTTCAGGCTTCGAGACTGGACGGGTTCGGAGGCATGAACCACAACTCCGGCTTTTGATTGCTATAGTTTGGATTTCCATAATTTTGATGCTTAATTATCCTCACTACCTGACGATATAATGAAGCTAATTCGCCAAGTTATAGCCGCTATCAACCCTCTCACGGGCAAGCGAATTTCCACCTCTTCGCTTCAGTTTCGCCTGACGCTAGAATTGCTGGTACTCTCGATTTTAGGACTTAGCAGTGTGGCATTTTGGGCCGGCTGGCAAAGGTCACAAAATCTAGTCGGTGCCCATAAAAAAACCCTGGAATACATTGGAATACGCTTTCCCGAACAGGTTGAGCTTTATAGTGAAATGGGTTCACTAGAAATTGGCTTAACCCGAAGCGTCCATAAAGCTTCCACAGGAGGAATCATGGTGTGGGTGAAGCGAAATGATGGGATGCTTTTGGTGAATTCACCTGATATGGATCTGCAATCTTCTAAGATTACGAAGATGATATCGTTGACGGAAGTACCTGCTGAGCCTACTTTTGTTCAGATGGGCGATCGCTACTTGGTGATCTGTAGCACCACTCTGAGGATTAAAAATGAGTCGCTGGGTACGGTATATTTCTCTCAAGATATCACGGATGAGCAACGTCAATTAAATGATGGGATTCGCAGTCTAATTGTTGTCAGTATTGTGGTAATCTTAGTGTTAATGTTGGCGATCGCCAGTCGCATTCGTCATGCTCTCCATCCTTTGGAACATATGAGTCAGGTAGCTAGCACTTTGTCTGCTGATAATTTGCAGGCGGCAAAACTCCAACTGCATCAGGCTCCTGATGAGATTTTAGGACTAGCGCAAACCTTTAATGAGATGTTGTTTCGCTTATCTAGTTCTTGGGAGCAGCAACGCCAATTTGTCGGTAATGTTTCCCACGAATTACGCACTCCTCTGACGGTTGTAGTTGGTTATTTACAAAGTTTGCTGCGACGCAGCACTAACTTAAGTGACTATCAGCAACAAGCACTGGAAACAGCCGTTGGGGAAACTGAACGCACGATTCGGATGTTAGAAGATTTGCTCGATTTGGCACGGGCTGATAGTGGCAACTTGCACTTTCGTTTGAATCCGGTGATACTGAATACTCTGGTGGCTGAGGTAGCCCAGATGAGTCAAAAAGTTAGCAATCGAAAAATTATTTTCGTGTCAAATGATGAGGATGTTGTAGCCTGTGCGGATCAGGATCGTTTACAACAAGTGTTAATTAACTTAGTCGATAATGCAATCAAGTATTCTGCTCCCGAACAACCAGTTGAGTTAGTCTTGGAAAAGAGGGAACAGCAGGTGATGATTCACGTGGGTGATCGCGGCATTGGTATTTCTCTCCCTCATCAAAACCGGATTTTTGAGCGATTTTACCGGGTGGATGAGTCAATGACGCGCTCTAGAGACGGTACAGGGCTGGGATTGGCGATCGCCAAAAGCCTGATCGAAGGCATGGAAGGACGTATTACGCTCCGCTCTAAACCGGGAGAAGGTAGTATTTTTACTATCACCTTACCTGTCTGGAATCCGCAGCTATGAGCGATCGCATTCTCCTTGTTGAAGATGACCCTAAACTGGCAAAATTCATCGAATCTGAACTTACTCTGGAAGGATATCACGTCGGGAGCATCCCGGTTTTGTAAAAGTGCTATCCAGAGAGGATAATAGGTAGAGCGTCAACAGAAGCGTGAACTGCAT
>NZ_JAUPTE010000165.1:0-1674 GCF_036701705.1 Microcoleus sp. w1-18aA5
TAGAGTCGAACTCATGCACTGGCTAATTTCATAAATTCCTTTTTTTGTCAACTCCTAATACTGAACCGACGCCCTAGTACCTATTTTCTGGTAAAAAATTGACCTAAAAATCCGGTCGTTCCTGATAATCTTCCGCAGAACTCGGATCTAATTCCCACCGACTTTCATCTCGATGTTCCAGCATCTCTGTTGTGTGCAAAATAGCCCCATCTGGCAATTCTATGCCCGCAGCGGCTCCGAGTTCGTCAACAATATCCAGGTCGGGAGTAGGCGTGGTTCCGCCCACCGATTGCTCGCCAGTGGCACTTTCTTGTTCCGCAGCAGGATCGCCATCCTCGCCGCCGATTTGGGAACTGGTGGAAGAGTATCCCGAACTGCTGTCCTGCAGGGTTGTTATGTCGTCTTCGCTCACTCCCGGTTGATCGATGAAGCCGGTACCGTAAGATTCGGTAATTTCTTGAGGCAATTCGCCCAAATTATCATTATCTCTTGTTGTTTTTGCGTTGCGTTCCTTTTGCTGTGCCACGAGACTTGCTCCTGTTTGTTTTTGAACTCAATTAAATTAAAAATGTCCGAATTTCGCTTGATCTGAATTATTTTTACTTATTGCTAATAGCTGTCATTAAGTGGCATCATAATTGCTATTTAAGCTCAAAGCTTCTATCCCAGGAAATATATTGATTCGGCTCAGCTATTTCATTGGGAATACAAAAAGCGATCGCCCTTTTGCAACGGGCGATCGCTTTTTAATGTGGATGTTAATTCTATTCGGGAAAATCAGGAATTATCCATTTGGGGGGTTCCGTCCGTTTCCTTCTCACCGCTTCCTCTGCTATTTCTAGCATTTTATCCAGAGAAGTATTTTCAATGAAGTTGGACGTTGCTTCTGCGTATTCCCGCTTCGGGCACTTGTCGCCCAGAACGCAGCCATTGACGCAAGCTACAGCACAATCGACAGTGTTCTCCACCATAACTTTTTTTCCTTTCACGGTTCCAACAACTAATAGGCAGGTACTCTGGGTGAATTTGTCAAGAGACTGCTCTATATCTTTATTTTACTTCACAAATTGTCATCAAAGGTCGATCGCCAGGGCAAAACTGTTATAAAATCAAAGCAACCTACCTAATCTGCCGATCGTGAGTAATTTTCTGCGGCGCTTAAAACTTTTACCTTGGCGAGAAATGCTGCAAATTGCCACCCTCGTCAACTGCATCGTGGTTGGATTGGAGTTATTTTTAGCCTGGGGTTTCACGCAATCGCGGCCAATCCGCAACGTCGTGACGCTTCTTTACGGCCCATCCCTCGGGACATTGATACCTTTCGTTGCTGCACTGGGAATGGGAGCTTTAGCAGTGTACTTTTTAGAGTATTGGCAACAACAATTTTTGCTCAACCGAATTAGTTTGTGGGTTTTAGTTTTCTGCGTGCTCTTGGGTTTGGTGTTAAAGTCATTCCTACCCATCCCTCCTTTATTAGCAAGTTTATCGGAAGCTGCACTAATCGGAGTTACTGTGGGAGTTTTTTGGAAGGGCCGGCCTTATTGGCGATAGTCATGCCATTTGAGATTTGAGATTTGAGATTTGAGATTGGCTATGACTGATAAGTAGCTAGACAAAATTAATTACATAGTTTTCTCCAAATTCTTTCAGGATTTTTTCCACAGATGTAACAAA
>NZ_JAUPTE010000015.1:0-102796 GCF_036701705.1 Microcoleus sp. w1-18aA5
TTTGAGCAACAGCTTGCCTTCTGCTAAAAGGCTGCTACTTTTAGCTGCACTGATTTTTTAGTCTAAACTACAGTAATTTAGGTTTAGGCGCTCAACTTAACTATAGAACCTTTGGCGATCGGGGAATAGGCGACTTATCTTGGGATAGCCGACTCCCTCCACTACGTTGGGCCCAACAGGCTAGGAAATAAACTTCAACTCGCTTGAGGTAACTAAAGTTAAGTTCGATTAGGTTTGATCAAGCAGTACACGCTGATGCTATCGCAACTGGCAGGTTCGATCGATACGCGGTTGAGATTCCTGAACAGATTTTAACGGTTTGCAGGACTTGGGGTGCTTCGGATGCGTTTGTACTGAGGACTTCAGTGATCACTACAAACCAAACCGAATTTTTGGCAATCAAAATTCCCAAAAATATGCCATTCCTTCCATGATTCCCCAAGCGCAAGCAGAACCTGCTAAATAATGATTTTCAGTGCCGCATTTGCGATGCCATTCTAAGAGTTCTGACAGAGCATTAGCGACGATTACTCCCCGGACATCTTGGCAAAACATACTGATATCATTGCCAGAATTACCGCAAACTAATGTTGCCTCAGATGCAATTTGTAGACGCTTTTGTAAATAAGCAAGGGCATTGCCTTTATTGCTAGTTTGTGGTAAAATATCTACATTACTATTGCTGCTAAAAATAATTTGAGCTGGCAGTCCCGATTCAGTTAACTTTTGCTGCAAAGCCTGGACAGTCGAGCTATTTTCTGCTCCTGGTTCCAAACAATAACTGATTTTCCAAGGATTTTGTTCTTTTAGGGATTGGGGTTTGAGCTGGGAAAACTGCTGCGCTAAAGAGGCGATCGCCATTTTATCCCAGTCTTGAGAAAGATATTCCGCCCAATCTAAATCGAGGATTCCGTCTTGGTAAATTTCGCTACCTACACCTGCGATCAAATAGTCGGGTGCTAGCAGTTGCTTTTGGGGAATTAATTCGCAAGTTGAAGCATAAGAACGCCCGGTAGCGTAAACCAAACAAATTTGCGATCGCAGTGATTGCAAGCGCTGGTTGAAAACTTGAGTTGCTTCGTCATCTCCGACTAGCGTGTTGTCTAAATCTGTAACTAATAAAAACTTCATTTGGGGAATTAGTCAGGAGTCAGTAGTCATCAGTCATTAGTGATTGGGAATCGCTCGCTTCCTAAAATAATTTTAACTATTTATCAGAATTTGTTAAACCAACTACATTTATAAGCAAGCTTATCGGTTAACATTGGCCAGATTTCATTTTCAACAAGTGGTGTGAGTGGTATGGTGAAGAATTCAAGCTCCGTTAAAGCTTTTTGGCTGTCTTTCTTGATTTCTGGTGCGGCAGTGCCTTTGGGGCCGATCGCAGCAACAGCTCAAATTCAGGATACCTCAACTCCAGAAGTTGCGCTAGAAGATAGTGCTCTCCCTACGGCTACCCCAGACGCAGCGCTGGCAGCAGGTAAGATTGAGATACCGCAGTTAGCGGCGATTACTGCAGAGACTAACTCCGCAGTCGATCGCGCTTTACCCGACACAGATGCAGCATGGGTGAATAGCGCTTTACGCGAAACAGATGCAACAGTTGATCGTGCTTTACCCGAAACAGATATAGCAAAAGTCGAGCGCGCTTTACCCCAAACAGATGCAGCAAAAGTCGATCGTGCTTTACCCGAAACAGATGCAACAGTCGATCCTGCTTTACCCGAAACAGATATAGCAACAGTCGATCGCGCTTTACCCAAACAAGATATAGCAATTGTCGATCGTGCTTTACCCGAAACAGATGCAGCAACAGTCGATCGTGCTTTACCCAAACAAGATATAGCAATTGTCGATCACGCAACAACAACCCCAGAAATAACGGAGGCAATTGGCGAATTGCCCCCACAGAAGTTAGAAATTGCAAACTCTCCTCAGTCTCAACAAGTTGCTGAAGCCAGCAAAGTTGACGACATCAGCAGCGAGACGGGCAGCGCTGATGACCTCAGCATACAAGAAGACGCAGCACAAGTCACCTCTGTTTCCCAACTCTCCGACGTGCGGCCGACAGATTGGGCTTTTCAAGCCTTGCAATCCCTAGTAGAAAGATACGGCTGCATTGCGGGATATCCAGACGGCACATTCCGAGGCAATCGAGCAATGACTCGCTACGAATTTGCTGCCGGATTAAACGCTTGCTTGGATCAAATCACCAAACAAATTGGCGGTTCTACTGGTAATTTAGTCAAGCGAGAAGATTTACTTGCTTTGCAAAGATTGCAAGAAGAATTTGCAGCAGAATTAGCTACATTGCGCGGTAGAGTAGATGCTTTAGAAGCCCGCACTGCCGAATTGGAGGCCAACCAATTTTCCACGACAACTAAACTAAACGGATTTGCTTGGTTTAACCTGACTGGAGCTTTTGCGGGCGATCGAGTCCGAGTTGAAGCAACAAATGGAAATGCTGCTCCGCTCGATCGAGTAGCCGGACGCGATCCTGTCACCAACAGACCAATTGTGCAGAGAGTGGACGATCCAGAAATCACTTTCAGTCAGTTAGTTTGGTTAACTCTCACTACTTCCTTTACAGGGAAAGACGAATTGATTACACAGCTAGCTGTAGGTAACGGCAATTCCCCAGCCAACCAGTATACTTCAACGGGTTTTTTCAATACATTCGGCACTCCTTTTCTCGATCAAACTGCCGGAGCAAATCCCAATGAAGTTATCCTGCGGGAACTTTCCTATCGGTTCCCGCTTACCAACAGCTTGCAAGTAGTAGTGGGGCCGCGGATTAATTTTTACCGCTACTTTGACAACAATAAATTTAACTTTTTCGTAGACGGTGCGAGCAGCTTTAATTCTAACAACAGCCCTTTGTTAAGCGCTACCCGACGCGGTGCCGGTGCTTTGGCTTTGTGGGATATCGGCCGCGCATTGAAACTGCGTTTTGGTTACTTGGGCGAGAGTACAGAATTTTTGCCCACTTCCGTATTTAATTCCGCTTCCAATCCGTCTCAAGGATTGTTTGGTGGGACAAATACGACTACAGCTGAATTAACATTCAGTCCGAGCAATCGGACTAATTTGCGCTTTTTGTACAGCCGTTCCAACATCCAGCAAATCGGCGGCTTAATTGGATCTCCTAACAGCAAGCCGTTAAACGGTGTGGCAGATGACGGTTTTGGTGGTCGGCTGGGGAATGCGACTGCGAATACTTATAGTTTCAATTTCGATTGGTCAGTCACTCGCGGTTTTGGTCTTTTCGGCCGTTACGGCTACGCCGAAACCAACATATTTCCCAAGACTAACCGACCCGACGGCACGATCAAAAATCAATCTTATCAGTTAGGAGTTGCATTTCCCGATTTGTTCAAAGAAGGAGCTTTGCTTACGGTGTCATATTTAGTACCTTTTGACTTTACTGGCGGTCGGAGGTTTCTGGTTTCTGGCGGGGGTAACGGTGGCACGCAGTACGAAATTGAGGCAACTTATTATTTTCCTCTCACCGACCATGTTTCGATCGTGCCGGCATTTTATGCGATCGGCAATCCCAACAATTTCGATAACAACCCGACAATTTTTGTGGGCAATTTGCGGACGCAGTTTAGTTTTTAAGTAAGTTAGGGCTGACTTGAACATAATTATATAGCAATCCTCAATGAGTCGTAAATTTTTTACCCCACCCCAACCCTCCCCGAACCCGCGGAGAGAAAGTAAGAAATTCACAAATGATGCGAGGATTGCTATATCCTGATTAGCGTCGTCCTGATGTCAACGAATTGGGATTTCGATGATAAATTCAGTACCTTTACCCGGTTCCGAGTGACACTGCAATTTCCCGTTGTGTTTTTCAACGACAATTTGGTGTGAAATTGATAAACCTAAACCTGTGCCTTTACCTACGGGTTTTGTGGTAAAGAATGGGTCAAATAAACGCACAATATGATCTTCGGGAATGCCCTGACCGTTGTCTTTAATCCGAATTAAAATGCTCTTGTCGTCAACCGTTTTAGTTTGAATGGTAATAGTAGGAAAGATCGTAGAATTTGCGATGTTTTTTGCTTGGTTGCAGCTTTCTTCCAAGGCGTCGATCGCATTTGCAAATACATTCATAAAAACCTGATTTAATAGTCCGGGATGACAGTTTATTTGCGGCAGTTCTCCGTATTCTTTAATCACTTTAATGCCCTGCCAGTTGGGTTTGGCTTTCAGTCGGCTGTTCAACATTAACAAGGTACTTTCTAAACCTTCATGAATGTCGGCAGTTTTGATTTTTGCTTCGTCCGCCCGCGAGAAATTTCGGAGAGTTTGAATAATTTCTACAATGCGCTCGCATCCGGTCTGCATCGAATTGAGCAATTTTGGCAGGTCTTCTGCTAGAAATTCTAAGTCTATATCTTCGGCTTGTTGCTGAAGTTTTGCTGGGGGATTTGGGTACTCTTCTCGATACACCTGTACGATTTCTAATAAGTCTAGAACGTAGCCTCGCACGTGGCAGAGGTTGCCGGCGACAAAGCCAACTGGGTTGTTAATTTCGTGGGCAATTCCTGCTAGCACTTGTCCGAGGGAAGACATTTTTTCGGTTTGTACTAACTGCATTTGAGTTTGCTGCAATTCGCGCAAAGCTGTTTGCAATTCTTGGGATTTTTGCCGATCGCGAGAGGCGGCGGCGGCCCGTTCTTCCTCAACTCCGATCGCCCCAGCAATAATTCCGATCAGCTTGCAGTCGGCTTCTGTGGGCGCGATCGACTCAGTGTAGAGAACGCACATCGCACCCACATAATTGCCGCCCAGCCGCACTGCTTGTCCCAGATAGCTTCGCAGTTGGTAGCGGATGACAGCGGGATCGGTTTGGGCGTAGATCGTGTTCTGCAAGTCAGGAATAGCAACAGCCCGATCGCTTCCTTTGCTGCATACGTCGGTGCAGATGTGGCCCTCGGCGCGATCGACCAGCGGGTAGTCCGGCGGCGCTTGCCAAGTCGCGATCGCCCGCAGGAGTTCGCCACCGACGTGGCTGTAGATGGCGCAGCTTCCTCCCAAAAGCTCGCCGGCTAAGGATGTCAGGCGCTGGATGTTCTCAGCCGCGTCGGTGGTGAATCCCAAAAAGCACTCGTTGATTTTGCTGAGACGGTACTCTGCTTGCCTGCGCGCCGTCATGTCGCGGGAGTTGATCACAATTCCTTTCACAGCGGGGTCTGCTAGCAAGTTGATGCCGACACCTTCGAGAAAACACCAAGAACCGTCAGCGCGCCGGAACCGACCTTCTAGGGCGATCGGATCGCCTGGATTTGCGATCAGTTTTTCGCCGTCGGACATCAGCGAGGGAAGGTCGTCAGGGTGGATGAAATCGAGAGCAATTTGACGGGCGAGTTCCTCTGGTTCGTAGCCTAAAACTGTTTCTACAGAAGGGCTTTCGTAAACAATGCGACCACGGGCGTCGAGAATAGTAATGATGTCGGAACTGTTGAGAATTAGCGATCGCCACTTAGCCTCATTTTGGAACAAAGCTGACTCGGCGTGTTTGCGATCGGTAATATCCTCTACCATTTGCAAAAGAAACTGTGGCGTTCCCTGACTGCTGTCGATGACAGAGGCGCTGAGGCGTCCCCACCTGATGCTGCCATCTTGGCGGAGGTAGCGCTTCTCTATTTGGTAAGCTTCGCGGGAGCCCGCGGCCAACTGTTGGCGCAACTCGCGCGAAGTTTGTGCGTCTTCCGGGTGCGCGCAGTCGTCGAGGCAGACACCGCGCAGTTGAGCTTCCGAGATCCCCAGCATAGCTTGAAATGCCGGATTAGTGGCGATCGCAACACCTTCGAGGGTAGCGACTACCATGCCGATGGCAGCGCGTTCAAAAATTGCCCGAAACCGCTGTTCGCTGTCTCGCAAAGCTGCATCCGCTGCCACTTCCTGGGTGATGTCCCGCCCCGCCACTGCCAAACCTTTGCGCGAACCGTCGGGGTTGAACAGCGGCACTTTCCGCACTTCAAACAAATTGCTGCCGCCTGTGGGCAAGGGCACAATTTGGCGGCTGGAGGTGAGAGTGCCTGCTTGCCAGGTGGTTTCGTCGGTTTCCTGCCAAGTTAGCAGGATTTCTCTGACTCTGGGATCGGCGGCAGCAGCGAGTTCGGCAGTAGTTTTGCCCTGGTAGTCTGCGGTTTCCCAGCCCAAAAGTTGGAGGGCGCAGTCGTTGGCAATCAGCCAGCGCCCCTCGCTGTCTGTGAGGTTGATCGCGTCGGGGACGGCGTTAATTGCGGTTTTCAACCAGTATTCTTGATTTCGCAGGGCTGCTTCGGCTTGTTTGCGATCGGCGATTTCGGCGACGGTTCCTTCGTAGTAAAGAATTTCTCCGCCTGCGTCGCGGACTTCGCGCACGTTTTCCGAGATCCAGGTAGTGCTGCCGTCTTGGCGGCAGATGCAGGACTCAAACTCTTTCAGGGAGCCGTTTTTGCTGATTTCTGCCATGAAGGAAGCGCGGCGGGTGCGATCGGCGTAAATGTTTTTTGCCGAACATTTTGCGATCAATTCTGACGGGGAATCGTAGCCGTACATTCGGGCTAGTGCGGGGTTGGCGCTGAGGTAGCACCCGTCTGGGGCGGTTTGAAATATGCCTTCGGTGGCGTTTTCAAAGATGCTGCGGTATTTTGCTTCGGCTTCTTTGAGGGCTTCTTCTGCTTGGAAGCGATCGGTGATATCAGATTGAACGCCGATGAAGTGGGTAACGAGCCCGCTGCTGTCGCGCACCGGCGAGATAGTGAGTTCGTTCCAGAAGGGGGTGCCGTCTTTGCGGTAGTTTTTCAGAACTACTTTGCAGTCGTGTTGTTCTTTCAGGGCCGCGCGGATTTGATCGACGGCAGCGCGATCGGTATCCGGGCCTTGCAGGAAGCGGCAGTTCTGCCCGATTATTTCGCTGCGATTGTAGCCTGTAATCCGCTCGAAAGCCCCGTTACAGTAGACTATAGGCTTGTCCGGCCGGGTAGCGTCCGCGATTGCGATGCCGTTGCTGGTAGCTGCTAGGGCGCGATCGTACAGCCGAAATACTTCTTCTATTAAATTCGGTGTGCCGCCAGTACGAGTCGGCGATAGCGTTTCAGAAGGAATGCTTATATCTATCTGCATGAGTTTCTATAAATTGAGTTTATTGTAGATACCGACTACCAGCACACCCTAGAGTTTAACAAAATTGTCTCTTTTCCGAAGGCAGAAGTTAAAATGCTATCATGCAGAATTTTGGCGGTAAATACTACCTAAAAAAAATCGGGATTCCCTCGTTTCTTTCCTATTTGCTCCTGCCTTGTGCCTTCTACCTTCAAAGGAATCCTACTTGTTAATTTATAATAGCTGTTCCAGGGATCACTCTATCTTTGGTATGGTTTACTTGGCAGAGTTTAGGTAGCTTACAAGTTCGCGCATTTATTTTTACGGTTGAATCAAAATAGAATGTCCGGAGTCTTTATTGATTTTTTTTGAATAAAAAAACTAGGACTTAAGGTATTCAAACTATTACTAAAAAACCAGGAAAAATTAATTTTGAACGAACACAGCAAGTTCTGAAATATCGTCGATCGCGAAAGTCGGTTCTAGGGCGAGACACTGAGTGCGATCGCCATATCCGTAAGCCGCCCAACAAACATCTATCCCAGCATTTTTAGCAAACAGCAAATCAACCGCTGTATCGCCCACCATTAAAATTTGACTGTTATCCAAATCCAGGAACAGTGGTTTAATAATGGAGTTAAAAACAGTCGGATTTGGTTTTGGAATTATTTGTCCGTTATCACCTAAAATTAAATCAAAAAAACTGTGGATTATCAATTTTTGCAGTAACACATTCACAAAACTAACGTGTTTGTTGCTAAAAACCCCCAGGTTCAATCCAGACTGACGCGCCAACTCCAAGACTTGCTTTGTCCCGGTAAATAACTCTACTTGCTTTTCACCTTCAGTCCGATAATAAGATCGGTAAGTTTCAACCCATTCGGGAATTGCGCTTTCGTCGATTGCCGGATGGAGGATTTTAAAGCTATTTGGTAAATTGATGCCTATTGTACTTATAATAGTATCAGCAGCAGGCGGGGCAATATTGTAAGTTTCAAAAGTTTTGGTAAAGCAAAATACAATAGCTTTGTGAGTAATTGCCAAAGTGCCGTCAAAGTCGAAAATAATTAACTTGTACTGACTCATATTCCGTTCCCAATGTGAAGTATAATTTTTAAACATTCAAGAGGTCAACATGAGTGTCACCGAAAAACCCGAACTTCTAGTAACAGATTTTACAGATTTTCCAGACCACACTCAATTACCCGATTCCGACGGTACTTTTGTGAAAAACTTTCAAGAACTCCCTCAAAGCATCCTGTTAACAACATCTGTCCGACCCATTTTAGACCAACTTCATCCCGACGGACAATACTGCATCGGTCAAGATTCAGGTATTTATTGGCGAGTCCCGAAACCCCCAGAACCGCCAGAAAAAGGAGCCGAAGCACCAGATTGGTTTTACGTGCCCGACGTGCCGCCAACTCTCGACGGAAATATGCGGCGTTCCTATGTGATGTGGAAAGAATTAATGCCCCCGTTAATCATACTAGAATTTGTCTCTGGAGATGGCAGCGAAGAAAGAGATAAAACTCCCAAAAAAGGCAAATTCTGGATTTACGAGCGGATTATTCGACCTGCTTTTTACGGAATTTATGAAGTCAAAAAAGCCAAAATAGAATGCTATCATTTGGTGGAAGATAGATTTGAGTTAATGTCAGAAAATCAGCGCGGACATTACCAAATCGAGCCAATGGGATTGGAATTAGGCATTTGGCAAGGAATTTATCAAGGCGTAGAATTGCCTTGGATGCGCTGGTGGGATGCTGAGGGGAATTTGCTGCTGGCTGCCGATGAACGAGCCGAACAAGCGGAATTGGCAGTCGAACAAGCGCAGTCAGAAGCAGAACAAGAACGGCAAAAGCGAATAGAAGCCGAGCTGCGAATTCAAGCTTTAGAAGCGCGTTTGCGAGAGCTAGAAGGAGGCTAAAATCAGAATCAAGAGGGCGGGTTTATTAAAATATTCGTTGAGAGACTTAAATGGCTGGTAAAACCCGCCCATAGCCACATATTTTTATCGTTTACGCAGATATTTTTTTTCTTTTCTCCGGTTTGTTGTAGGGGAATTTTAAAAATTACCACTTCTAATCCAGAAGCTGCTTGTATTATTTGATAAGTATTTTGTAGCTTTGTGTAGAATCTATGGCACTAATTGTTCAGAAATATGGCGGAACCTCGGTTGGTACAGTCGATCGCATTCTGGAAGTAGCCAGACGAGTAGTAAAAACAGCACAGCTTGGCAACTCTCTGGTTGTCGTACTTTCAGCGATGGGCAAAACCACCGACGGTTTAGTTAAACTCGCCAAGGAAATTTCCCCAAATCCCAACAAGCGGGAAATGGATATGTTGCTTTCCACTGGGGAACAAGTCTCGATCGCACTTTTGAGCATGGCATTGCAGGAAATGGGACAGCCCGCCATTTCCCTCACCGGCGCCCAAGTCGGCATTGTCACCGAAGCAGCCCACACCCGCGCCCGGATTTTGCGAATCGATCCCAATCGGATTGAGAGCCAGTTAAAAAGCGGTAAAGTGGTTGTGGTT
This sequence comes from Microcoleus sp. w1-18aA5, assembly GCF_036701705.1. Taxonomy (NCBI): domain Bacteria; kingdom Bacillati; phylum Cyanobacteriota; class Cyanophyceae; order Oscillatoriales; family Microcoleaceae; genus Microcoleus; species Microcoleus sp. w1-18aA5. The sequence goes on from NZ_JAUPTE010000015.1 coordinate 9,640, forward strand.
GCGGGTTTCCAAGGCATAGCCGATGCCGGAGAATTGGAAATTACCACCTTGGGCCGTGGCGGTTCCGACACAACCGCAGTAGCCCTCGCTGCAGCGCTGCGGGCAGACAGGTGCGAAATTTATACCGACGTTCCCGGAATTCTGACTACAGATCCGCGCTTGGTTCCCGACGCGCAATTAATGGACGAAATCACCTGCGACGAAATGCTGGAATTGGCGAGTTTGGGCGCAAAAGTCCTCCACCCGCGCGCGGTAGAAATTGCCAAGAATTACGGCGTGCCGCTGGTAGTGCTTTCTAGCTGGAGTGACGCCCCCGGTACGCGGGTAGTGTCCCCACCCCCGCAACCCCGGCCTTTGGAGGGCTTGGAGCTCGCAAAAGCCGTCGATGCGGTGGAATTTGACTTAGATCAGGCGGGGGTGTCGCTACTGCGTTTGCCCGATCGCCCCGGCGTAGCAGCGCGGTTGTTTGGTGCGATCGCGCAACAAAACCTCGATGTAGACTTAATTATCCAGTCAATTCATGAAGGAAATACTAACGATATTGCCTTCACAGTGACGCGAAAATCTCTCCAACAAGCTACTGCCGTTGCAGATGCAATTATCCCCGCCCTCGGCAAGAATTCTCGCCCAGAATTGGGAGAACCGGAAGTGAAAGCAGAAGAGCGGCCAATAGCTAAAGTTAGCATTGCGGGTGCGGGAATGATCGGTCGTCCGAGGGTAGCGGCGCAGATGTTTAAGACTTTAGCGGATGTGGGAATTAACATTCAAATGATTTCTACATCCGAGGTGAAAGTTAGTTGTGCGATCGATGCCGAAGATTGCGATCGGGCTGTTGCCGAACTCTGCAAAACATTTGATGTCGCCAATTCCCCTATTGGGCTGCATTCATCATCCCACAAACCGCCCGCAGTCCGCGCCGTTGCGTTGGATCTCAATCAAGCGCGTCTAGCAATTCGCCAATTGCCCGATCGACCCGGAGTAGCAGCAAAACTGTTCGGACTTTTAGCCGAGGAAAATATCAGCGTAGATACAATTATTCAGTCGCAGCGCTGCCACAATATCGACGGCATATTAACTCGCGACATTGCATTTACTGTCGCACAAATTGACGCCGAAGCTGCTAAAAACGCCCTCGAAAAAGCCGCCCCAGAATTCGGATGGGGCGAAGTAGCAGTCGATACACAAATTGCAAAAGTTAGCGTTGTCGGTTCCGGGATGGTAGCGCATCCGGGAGTAGCGGCAAAGATGTTTGAAGCGCTTTCCCGCCAGCAAATCAACATTCAAATGATTGCCACTTCCGAGATTAAAATTAGCTGCGTTGTGGATGAGGTACAAGGTGTAACTGCTTTGAAGGCAATACACGCAGCCTTTGAACTTGCCGGCACTGAAAGAATCCAAGTTCCAGCTTAAGACAAGTTTGCAGTCGGGAATTAAGATTGCCTCCTATCGGTGCTTGTATGGCGGTTTTCGGTAGGGACACGGCATTGCTGTGTCCTTGCAAATATCGCGGACACAGCAGTGCTGTATCCCTACAAATATATTCGGATTTGGACACCGCACTGCCGTGTTCATACAAATATCGATCGACCGTCAACAATGGGATTTTTGAGTGCAAATTTCACAGCATGAGGCTGTGTTAAAATGAAATTGGCGATCGGCTAAAATGGATTGAATCTTATGACTGTAGCAAAGGAACAAATTACTGATAGCAGTAGCAATAGCGGTTTATTAAATTTCCGAATCACTGTTGAACGTCTGATCGAGCTTTTAGATTTAGAAGAAGAGGATGAGTACGGGATTTTGAGACCGACTGAATATGCTTTCAGGACAGCTATGAAGTTAGTTGTAGAAGCCTACGATAGCATGGGAAACAGTTTTCCAAAAGCCTCAACAGGTACAGATGACAGAGGCAGTATTACACTTGATTGGACAAGCTTAGAACCAGAGCGTACAGTTCGCCTATTTTGTCCATTCTGTGCGGAGCAACCAGTTGACATTTATCACCATGCAAAAAATGAAAATGCAGTCGAAGATATCGCTTCATCATCAACATTAGTTGACTGGTTGCAGTGGTTTAACAAAATATGATAGAACAATCTTCAGCAAGTGCGTCAGAGTTTGAAACATTACCGGATCGTACACTTGTTTACCGAGCTCTCCGAAAAGGATGGATAGATCGGGATAGATCGTCAAATCGGACACTATTTGCGGAAAAATATAAACGAACAGGGTATTTCTGTCAATTTTTCCATAGAGCAATCTTTGAGTGCATTGAGAAACTGTGAAGGAGTCGCTAGCCTTAATGTAGGGGGAATTCGAGAACTAGGTCTAAATGTAGTACGTGACTCTTCATCTCATGGGAGTATTATAGGCTTGCCCTATCGTGAAGATAACCGTCCAAGGGCTGATGAGCTTGCACTTTTATTGGCAAGACAGTCTCGAATTGTATGGGAATCTTCGTCAAGATAGTAAAATAAGTTGTCAGATTAAGTAATAGTGTTAGCTAGAGTTTTGACTTCTTCAAGAAATCGAGATTCTGGGTGTCTTTGTAGTTCCTTCTTTTCATCACACAACAAATTTTGACTTAATATTTCTTGGGCGATCGCCTCCACAACGGGCACACAAACCGAATTCCCAATTTGCTTGTAACTTTCCCCCGTACTCGGATAACTCTTAAAATCTTCAGGAAAACCCATAAGACGGTAACATTCCTTCAGCGTCAACTTTCTCACCATATCTTGCTCAGGAATGTAGATAAAAAACCTGCCAGATGTTTCTTGCGAAGGAATGGTGGGATGCACTCCATCTACCGAATAAATGCGATTAGGCTGTCTGTGAACTCTCGATAAATGTTCTGTATTCGGCCTCACGCCAGTTTTCCAAGTACCTTTATTTCTGTAACCTACAAACAAAAGTCCCGAATCTTGCTTTCTCGGATAATCAATTAAAGTATATTCGGATTTATCCACTATTTCAAAATCCCCTGTCTTGTCTAGAAATTCCCTGAGTTTTGGAGTCACCTGCGTTTTAAGCCGAGAAAAATTGAATGGTTTACCTTTAGTTGCAATAATAAATATTCTTTCACGATGTTGAGGAATTCCAAAGTCTTTAGCATTCAGCATTTTGTGATTCACGCTGTATCCCAAATCTTCAAGACTGGCAATAATTACTTTTAAGGTATTTCCCTTGTCGTGATGGATTAAGTGCTTGACATTTTCGAGAACGATAACTTTAGGCTGCTTGATTTTGATAATTTTACAAATCTCGAAAAACAGTGTGCCTCTAGTATCTTCAAAACCGAGCTTTTTGCCGCAGATGCTAAAAGGTTGGCACGGAAACCCGGCGACTAAAATATCAAAGTCTTCTAACTCGACGGGATTAATTTTACTGATATCTCCAAAAGGAACCTCGCCGAAATTTTCCGTGTAAGCTTGTCGGCATTTACTGTTAATTTCGCACGAAAAAACGCATTGAAAGCCGATTTTTTCAAACCCTTGTCTGAAACCTCCTATTCCTGAAAACAAATCTATAAATTTCATTTTGGCTCAGCTTTAACACAAACAAATCATCTATACAATAATAACCGATTTTGCATCATAGATAAGTGAGCAACGGCTAAAAAAACAGAATTCCCAGATCCCGGACTTCTTGAACAAGTCGGGGATCTAACAGCGATCGCGTCTTAAGTTCACTCATCAATTTCTCTGTCGAGCCCGATCGACTGTAGCATAGGAGCGATCGGCAAATTGCAGGAAGTATCGATCGCCCGAAACTTCCCCCCGCATTCAACCAACCAATGTCCCAAACTTGTCCCACAGCCGACTAAACTAGAAATAGCAAAAAAAATATAGCTATTGTTTACTTCCTTTCACCAACCATGAGTCAAACCTTGGAAAATCTCACCGCCATCGATGACAGCCTATCCAAACGCCACATCGACCTCGATCCAGGTGGCTACTTCATCATTTATCTCGATCGCGAAACCAGCTTAATTTGTGCCAAACATTTCACCAACATCATCGACGATCGAGGCCTCGCCGTCGATCCCGAAACTGGCAAACCCATCCCCGCCCGCGGCAAGGTAGAACGCACCCAATCCACACTTTTTACCGGCAGAACCGCCAAAGAACTTTGCGTCAAAATCCTAGAAGAAACCCGCCCCAGCCCGGTGACAATGTTAGATCACGCGGCTTATCTGGGACGGGAATTTGTGCGGGCAGAAATTGCATTGTTGAGCGATCGAGAATACGTTCAAGATTAGTCGAAGCATCAACTGTTTAAAAACCTCGCTGTCAACAGTCAACAGTCAACAGTCAACTGTTCAAGAAAAACCTTGATACCAGAAATAAGTCACCATCGGAATCACTGTCGCCAACACCAACAGCACAACCACAACAACTGTGGCATTGCCTTGATCTGTTTCTTCAGCTTTTTTAAACGTGCCTTCAACTTGAATGTTGTCAACAACTTCAGGGGGACCCGGATCGGGTTCGCCCGACAAAACAGTTGCAATGCGCGTACTTGCAGCCGCAAATGCCTCGTTGTATTTATTGGCTTCCCGCAGCGGCACTTGCACGGTTTCCCCGGCTACACTCTGGGCAATTTCATCGGTTAGCAGGGACTTAATCCCTTCGCCGGTGCGAATTGCCGCGCTGTTGGTAACAGTGTCGAGAACGAGTAAAATTTGATTAGTCTGGTCTTCTTTTTCGGGAAACCACTGTTCAAACAATTGGTCGGTGAAAGTGGCAGTCGTTTCACCGTAGTCTAAGCGATGGATGGTGACAAATCGGACTTGTTTCCCTGTTTTGTTTTCCAGGTTGTCGAGTACGCTGCTGATATTGCTTTCGCTGCTGCGGCTGAGCACGTCGCCTTTGTCGAACACCCAAGTTCGATCGCCCGCCGACAACATCGGTATTTCGTACACGCCAGTCGCCAATGCCGGCAATACCGCCATCTGAGATGCGATTAGGGCGATCGCGATCGTCGCGGCCAAAGGTTGGAGATATTTTCTCCAGTTAAATAATTGCTTCAGGAGTCTAGTCATGAGGTTAACCGTAAAACTGACTTTTTTCCAAAAATACTATAGAAACCCCCGTAAAATTCATTTTATGCAGGGCAATATTTACAATTAGCTCGTCAGTGGAACTCCCCGCCAGATTATTTTAGGATTCTAACTATGGAACCAGCAGACACTTATAAAGGTTGGATTATTCAATCCCAGAAAGTCTTCTACGTCGAGGTTTGGGATAGTCGCGGCAACCGCCACGTCGCCGTCCAAAATGCCAAGACTGAGGAGGAAGCTTTGGAATTGGCAAAAAAGTGGGTAGACAAATATGAGTCAAAACCCGGAAGAATGCCGATCGACGTACCCCATCCTTTCGGAGACATGATCGATATGCCATTTTAAGTCAGTTGACTGTTGACTGTTGACTGTTAGTATCACAGCTTGTAGGGTGCTCTACTAGAGAAAAAACCTCTTTAAATCGAGGAATTATGGCAACTGACGCATCCGAGTAATATGCCAGTTGCGTCCAAGAGTGCGTTTTTCCTGAAATACAATTACGGAATTCCTCGCAATTTCCGCGTATTTTCTACTAAACTCCGAGCAAATTCGTCGAACCTTTCCGACAGTTTTTCATCCAACAATTTACCATCAGGACTAAAAGCTTTCCAAGCTTGTCCGATCGCAATTTGTTCGGGTATTACCCAAGCGTGCACCCATCTCAAAATCACGCGCAAATCGTTGAGTGCGTTGTTGTTAACTTGCCCTCCCAAAACGCTAATCCCACCCGCAACTTTCCCGTCCAAATGCTCAAAACTCATCAAATCCAGGGCATTCTTGAGAGCACCGCTGACGCTACCGTGATACTCCGGCGTTGCCAAAATCAAGCCGTCGGCTTGCTTAACCGCATTCTGCAGCTTTTCCACATCCGGGTAATCGAGATAATCATTCTCACCGTTGCAGAATGGCAGATTGAGCGATCGCAAATCCAATATTTCAACTTCCGCGCCCAGGGCCTGCGCCCGTTCTGCTGCCACCTTCAATGCTAACTGGCTGTAGGAACCAGCCCGCAAACTTCCACCAATGCCGACAATTTTTACCATAAAGCTTAAAAACAAAAACTGACTTACTAAAGCGTACTCATTACGAGTATGATTAACATAGCAAGTTCGATCGACAACTGTCAATCGATTTTAGATTTTAGATTTTAGATTTTAGATTTACCGACGGAGCCCACAAACCGGGTTATTTGAGCAAAATCCTGGGTTATAGCCCGCAGATTACGTAAAAAACCCGGTTTCTTGAGCAGTCGTGGGTAAGTTCAGTGGATGGGGCCCAGCAACCGGGTTATTTGAGCAAAATCCTGGGTTATAGCCCGCAGATGAGGTAAAAAACCCGGTTTCTTGAGGAAGCCGTGGATTCAAAACCCCCCCTCTTGAGGGGTTTCTTAAGATGCCCGCGAGAGATAAACCCATTCAACACCCGCCCTCTTGTTAAAATAAATGAACGTAGCAAACCAAAAGCGGTCAATCTTGGCAGTCTTCAACATTGGGCAAAGCAATATGAAAAATTCTTGGAAACACGCATGGCTGGGGCATCTAGCTGTAAACAAAGACAAGTCGAGCCAGAATCCTAAAAAATCAATTCCAGGACGGAATATTTGGCGCATCCTGGGCAGTTTGGTGATTTCTCAAGGAATATTGCTCTCGACCCCGGTGTTTGCCGACAGCGCGCCAAACACCATGAGTTACAGCCAACTGATCGACAACATAGAAAAAGGGCAAGTCAGTAAAATCGAAGTAGACGAAACTCAAAAAACTGCCAAGGTTAGGCTAAAAAATCAAAAAAGCGATCAGACCCAATCAGTTAGTCTGTTCGACTACAACAACCGAGAACTGTACTCGCAAATCCGCGCCAAAAAGATTGACTTTGAAGTCAAACAAACAGCCGACAACGCCGCCGCAGTAAGTTTAGTAATAAACTTGCTAGTGATTTTTGCAGTGTTGGCAGTGCTGATGGCAATCCTGCGCCGATCGACCCAATCTCAAGGAAATGCCATGAACTTCGGCAAATCCAGAGCTCGTTTCCAAATGGAAGCCAAAACCGGCGTGATGTTCGACGACGTAGCAGGCATCGAAGAAGCTAAAGAAGAACTGCAAGAAGTCGTAACCTTCCTCAAAAAACCCGAACGCTTCAACGCCATCGGCGCCAAAATTCCCAGAGGAGTTCTGTTAATCGGGCCTCCAGGAACCGGCAAAACAATGCTGGCAAAAGCCATCGCAGGCGAAGCAGCCGTCCCCTTCTTCAGCATCTCCGGTTCCGAATTTGTCGAAATGTTTGTCGGAGTTGGCGCCTCCCGCGTCCGCGACTTGTTCAAGAAAGCTAAAGAAAATTCGCCCTGCATCGTCTTTATCGACGAAATAGACGCCGTAGGAAGGCAGCGCGGTGCTGGTATCGGCGGCGGCAACGACGAACGCGAACAAACTCTCAACCAGTTGCTGACAGAAATGGACGGCTTTGAGGGTAACAGTGGCGTGATTGTGATTGCAGCTACTAACCGCCCCGACGTACTCGATACCGCCCTGCTGCGGCCCGGCAGGTTCGATCGCCAAGTAACGGTAGATTTACCCAGTTACAAAGGGCGTTTGGGGATTTTGCAAGTTCACGCGCGCAACAAAAAACTCGACCCAGAAGTTGCCTTAGACACGATCGCCCGCCGCACTCCCGGCTTTTCCGGCGCCGACTTGGCAAACTTGCTCAACGAAGCAGCCATTCTCACCGCGAGGCGTCGCAAAGATACGATTAGTAACTTAGAAATTCACGACGCGATCGACCGGATCACGATCGGGCTTACGCTCAACCCGCTGCTGGATAGCAAGAAAAAGTGGATGACAGCATACCACGAAGTCGGACACGCCCTAGTCGCGACCATGCTCAAAAATGCCGACCCGGTGGAAAAAGTAACGATTATTCCTCGTTCCGGCGGCATCGAAGGCTTTACTAGCTTTGTGCTTGACGACGAAATGCTCGACAGCGAAGGTTTGAGGAGTCGGGCTTTGCTGTTAAACCGAATTAAAGTAGCTTTGGGGGGACGGGCGGCGGAGGCCGAAATTTATGGCGATGCTGAAATCGACACCGGTGCCGGTAGTGATCTCAGAAAAGTTAGCAGTCTCGCGAGGGAGATGGTAACGCTTTATGGAATGTCGGATTTGGGCCCTGTGGCTTTTGAAAGTCCGAACAATGAGGTGTTTTTGGGCCAAAACTGGAATTCGCGATCGGAGTATTCCGAAGACATGGCAATCAAGATCGATCGGCAAGTCCGAGAAATTGCCTTTGAGTGCTACGAAGAAGCTCGCCGAATTATCCGCGAAAACCGTCCTTTGGTAGACAAACTTGTCGAAGCGCTGTTGGATGAAGAAACTATCGACGGCGATGAATTTCGCCAAATTGTCGCTCGCTACACCGAGTTGACAAAAAAAGAGTTGGCACCCACCTAAAGAGTCATTAGTCCTTGGTCATTAGTCATTAGTTATTCAAGTTTGTAGTGAGGACTTTATTCCTCATTCTCGAAAAAATCAGGACTTTAGTCCTTACTATAAACCCAAAAAATGACTACTGACTAATGACTACTAACTAATGACTAATGACTACTAACTAATGACCAATTAAGATTGTTGCGCGTACATTTCCCGGAGTACCAAAGCCGGGTCAACCCAGCGGCCGCCGTACTTCAATCCCCAGTGCAAGTGAGGCCCACTCGTGCGGCCGGTCATCCCAACTCTGGCAATTCTCGCACCCGCAGGCACTGTTTGACCTTGCCAAATTTGCAATGTACCTTCGCGATCGGTATAATAACGCCCTCCATTAGCCGTTACCACTCGGCCTCTGAGGTGACAGTAGATGTGTTCCCAATTTCCCGATCGCACCACCATACCAGTGCCGCACCGTCCATCTTCCCAAACTTCCACAATTTGCCCGCCCCACCAATTGCGGATATAGCTGCCTTCGGGCGCAGCCAGATCCAAACCGTAATGAAAATCCCCGCCGCGGGGGCCGAACGGGGAAGTGTATGTTTCAAAGTTTTCGACTGGAAAAGAAGCTTCTTGCCACAAATTACCCGTCGCTACTCTGCTTGGTAAGCCTGACTGAGCTTTGACCACCTGCTGCTGCAAATAAGGGCTGATCAACACAATGCCGATCGAAAGTGCCAGCAGCAGCATCTGTCTGAAACGAAAAAAGCGTTTTGCCGTCAGCGGGCCTCTAGAGTCTTGCAGGATTTTTTTCACGGCTCAAAGTTAAATGTGTGTGAGTTTGCGTTGTCTGTTAGGCTGACATCTTGCACCCTTGTCAATAAAGCTTTCAGGGGCGGGCTTTCCGGCCCGTTCCACAAAGAATGATTTTTTTTGTGGAACGGGCCGGAAAGCCCGTTTCTCAGAAGGGTGCAAGATGTAAGTGATGCCAATTCGCTGCAAGATTTGCTTTGAGCTCTACCCGCGATCGCGAATCAGTTTATCAACAACGTGTATCTTACTCCATCCAAAACCCGTGTCAAGGCTTCCGGGTAAATGCCCAGGGGTGATAAAAAAAATTGGAAATTCGTGCTGCGGTTGAATTCGATCGAGCTTTTGCTTGACACTATAGTTAAGTTCGGGGATTTTGGATGACATCCAAAATCTCAAATTCATAACAGATATCAAGCAATGCTAACTGAAATTTTTCCCTTTAGTTTTGCCATAGACGCAACTGCGATCGCCGGTGCGTCCTTGTGGTCTTTGGCCCTGTACTGGGGCTTGTCGCCCCTCACAGAATGGGTAATCCTGCAACTGAACCGCTGGATGAATTTTGCCGAGAGATCCCTCTACACCTCGGAAGCCGAGTTTGAAAGAACCCGCCAAGCCAGAGAAGCCCAAAATGCGTTTTACGCTTCGCTGTTGAGCATTCTACCCTTTTTGATTGTGGGGGGGCTGTGCAATTGGGGCGTAGAATTTTCTCTGGGTACTGGTTGGGCGGTATCTATGGGTACGATCGCCTGTATAGGTGGCGGCGTGTACGAGCTCGGCCGCCGAGACGGCGAGGAGTCTTAGGGGATTTTGGATTTTGGATTTTGGACAGGACTTACACGCAGGTAGTTAGACACCTGGTTTTTGCGACAATATTTCGTTGTCACCCGCAGATTCGCTAAAAAACCAGGTTTCTGTTTCTTTTCTCGAAGCGCGTAATTCCTGTATGATTGTCGCTCAAAAATGAGGATATAAAGCTATGAAACTAAAGTGGTTGATAACTGCTGCAATCATCTCATCTTTTTCGATCGTTGTTATGCCTGCGAAAGCGGCTGAAACCAGGTGCGGATGGTTAATAAATCCCACGCCGGCTAATTGGTATCTCAAAGACAAAGATGCTCAGTGGACTATCTCGGTGCAAGGGGGATATCAAGCCCGAGGAATGAACAACATTCCTCCTTTTAACGACGATGAATATGTCAAAACTAATGTTAACTATGGATATGGCTGTGCTTGTTTAAATGTGGTGACAGATAGAAATCGAATGAGAATTACCACGATACAAGGTGGTGAACAATTACCACTCTCGACTTGTCGAAAAGATCCGAATTTGCCCAAAATTCGTTAGTTGTGGCGAAACCATACAAGTTTTTTAACTCAGTCAAATGAACTTTCAACCCGAATTAACATCCTTAAACCAAGCCCGCGCCACATTTAAAAAAATTTGGGGATACGACGACTTTCGCCCGCCCCAAGGAGAAATCGTCGGCAGTTTATTAGCCGGAAAAGATACACTTATAATTATGCCGACAGGTGGCGGCAAATCAATCTGCTTTCAACTGCCAGCTTTGTTACAAACAGGCTTAACTTTGGTAGTTTCGCCGTTAGTGGCACTGATGGAAAATCAAGTGCAAGAATTGCGCGATCGCAATTTACCCGCTTCCCTCCTCCACAGTCAATTGCCAACAGCGCAGCGCCGACAAACTATGCAGTCGCTGCAACAAAACAAATTAAGATTACTGTACCTGTCTCCCGAAACATTACTCAGCAAACCTGTTTGGGAAATTATCAGTCAGCCCCACATCCAAATCAATGGTTTAATATTAGATGAAGCTCACTGTTTAGTGCAGTGGGGCGATACATTCCGACCAGCTTACCGCCGTTTGGGCGCAGTGCGCTCGGCTTTATTGAAAACCAAGCCGGAAGGTAGTAAAATTGCGATCGCCGCTTTCACCGCTACCGCCAACCCGGAAGCACAGCAGACAATCAAAAATGTCTTGCAACTGCAAAAACCAGAAGCATTTTTGCTAAGTCCCTACCGTTCTAATCTGCACCTGCAAGTGCAAACAGTCTGGACGCCGAGAGGACGCAAACAGCAGTTATTAAATTTTATTAAAGCTCGACCAAAACAAGCAGGTTTAGTCTATGTCCGCACTAGAAAAGATAGCGAAAACTTGGCGAATTTGTTGGAAGCAGCAGGTTATGAAACAGCAGCATATCATGCAGGTTTAAGTCCAGAATCACGGCGAAAAATAGAAACAGCGTGGCTGAACAATGAGATTAAATTCGTGACTTGTACCTCAGCATTCGGTATGGGAATTAATAAGCCTGATGTCCGGTGGGTTGTTCATTATCAAGCACCTTTGCTATTATCGGAATACATTCAGGAAATTGGTAGAGGCGGACGCGACGGCAAATCGGCGATCGCCCTGACATTGATTAGCGAACCGACGGGTTTGCTTTATCCCGAAGATAAACAAAGAAAGGAATTTTTTCAAGATAAATTACGATCGCAATACCGAGAAGCTCAGCAATTAGCTAATAAACTGCCTGTTAAAGGCGATATAGAAGCTGTTTCCCGCGAATTTCCCGAAAGTGCGATCGCCCTTTCAATCTTGCACAGCAGCGGACAATTAACATGGCAAGATCCTTTTAATTATGCGATTAATAAATCTCCCCAGCAAAAAGCGGAAAAATCAAATTTTACCGCAGCGGAAGAAATGGCAAAATATCTCAAACATCGCGAGTGTAGGTGGCAATTTTTGCTGCAAGCTTTTGGGTTTGCCAAGGAAGCTAAATCAATGCGCTGCGGCCACTGCGACAATTGTCGATAAAATTGACAATTATACTCAAACGACTTAACCACTCCGACCAAAGAAACCGGGTTTTTTACCCAGTCTGCGGGCAGAAACGAAGTATTGCTATGAAAAAACCCGGTTTCTCGCTACCCGTGTGATCGCGAACTAACTCACAGATGTTATGATGAAGATATTTGCTTTACACACTTGGCAAAAAATAGTAAAAAGTAAATGATAGAAACAGACACTGCGGCACAGATTTACACAGTAGAAAATACAGAGGAATTCGATCGCAGTAATGTCAATCAGCGATTAGATATTTGGCTGTCAAACCAGATACCGGACTTATCCCGATCGCGAATCCAAACCCTGATATCACAAGGCAATGTCAAAGTCAATGACGAAACCTGCACCTCGAAAAAAATATCAGTAAAAGCGGGCGATCGCATCCACCTCACATTACCCGAAACCCAGCCCACAAAGTTGCAGCCCGAAGCAATTCCCCTCGACATCCTCTACGAAGATGACAGCCTAATTATCATCAACAAACCAGCCGGATTAGTCGTCCACCCAGCCGCTGGACACGCAGACGGTACATTAGTCAACGCCCTCTTAGCCCACTGTCCTCTAGCAGAAATCGGCGGAGTTCAGCGGCCGGGAATCGTGCACAGATTAGACAAAGATACAACAGGTGCGATCGCGATCGCCAAAACCGACATAGCCCACCAACACCTGCAAGCCCAACTCAAAACTAAAACCGCCCGCCGCGAATATTTAGGCATAGTTTACGGCGCTCCCAACACCGAAACAGGCACAATAGACTTACCCATCGGCCGGCACCCCACAGACCGCAAAAAAATGGCGGTAGTACCAGTAGAAAAAGGCGGTCGCCCCGCAGTTACTCACTGGACAATCAAAGAAAGAATCGGCAACTATTGCTTAATGCACTATCAATTAGAAACTGGCCGCACCCATCAAATTCGCGTGCATACAGCCGAAATAAAACATCCCATTGTCGGCGACCCGATGTACAGTTCCAACCGTTCTATCGGCGTCAATTTAACAGGACAAGCCCTCCACGCATGGCGGCTGACTTTGCAGCATCCTGTAACCGGAGAATTAATAGAGGCGATCGCACCTTTACCAGATCAATTCAACACTTTGCTAAAAATATTGCGGTTACGGGCTAATATGTGATAATTGGTATAGGAGTCACCAAAGCTGTTATGACCAGTCGCCATCAGGCGTTGAGAATGTTATCTACCTTGATTACTTTGTTCAACATTCCCTCCAGGATATTGTTTCTACCTTAACTTTTTTTAATAGCACAAGTATCACTTAGATGCTAGTGCAAGTCGGGGATGGTACTGCTATGTGCATTTTTGTTGATGTGCAACATATCGATGTAGCCGTTGCTCTTCTTTCTCCCAATCTTATCTACTGTTATAGGTGCGATCGAGTTCTTGCAACCCTGACACCAGATTGCCCAGTTCCATGACGTAAGCACCCCTAATCTTCTGTTTGTTGCTAAAACTGACCTTGGCATCGCTAAATACAACTACTGGAGTGACCTTGGTTAACTTCTTAGCTTTTTTGATAGCCGTAACTTCTTTGGCAATCTGTGCCAGAAAATCTTTCTCAAAATCTCTCAATTTCCCGTAAGATAGACGCTTGAGAACATCCCCATCCAACAAAACTACGGTTGAGTGAGACTTCACATCAAGGATAAAATTGACTCCTTTAGGCGATCGCAGCCACACATCGATATCGCCTACTTCCGGCAATCTTAAGTTGTACTCAGCTATCCATCCAGATTGGATTAGGGTCTCCAAAACTTGCTGAATTTTTTCTTCACCACACGCCCCTTGGTCAAATCTCTGAGACGACTTCCAAAACGTTTTCCCGTCCTCAATGAACGGAAGGGCGATTAATGCCGCTATCACAAGAGCCGCGACCAAAAATAAAGGAGCAAAAGGTGCTACCGCGTATACCAGCAGTGGCAACAACACCAACCCTGTTGCGGCACCGTACCTGTATAAGGCTTTGGTACGAAGCTGTTTAGCATGGCGACGCAATGGTTTTCCAGCACCTTCGTTATATTGCGGCTGCATAAATGCACCTATGTACTTATAGTTAACAATGGGAAAAGGTCGAATTATTTTTCTTCCTAATGAGGAATGACTAATAACTAATAACTAATGACGAATGACTAATAACTAATAACTAATGACTAATGACTAATGACTAATGACTAATGACTAATGACAAAAAATTATGAGTCCCGAGTTTTGGATTCCAAGTTTATCAAAAAACTCAAACCTCAAAACTCAAGACTCAAAACTCTCTCAGCCTAAAAGCCGATCGATTCAGTCGCTCGCCCGACACAAATAATTGCATCAGACAGCATCAATTACCGGCGACGGGGAACCATCGTCTCGATATTGATATTGGCCAGAGGCACGCGCTGCGGCGGACTAGCAGGCATGGGCATATTGCGCGCCATACCCAAATAGTTCGACGGATCGCCAGCCTTCGGTTGCTGCTCTTGAGGAACAAAACGGCGCACCCCAGTCTGCCAGATGATTTGCGGGAAGCCAAGCTGCGAACGGTGGTACTCGCTGTAGCGGGGCGTCTTCAAGTTGAAAGGAGTGTCCCCTCCAACTCGCTGAGGCAAAATTCGGCGCTGCTGGTAAGGTACTGTATCATAGCCGAACTTTTCCAGGTACTCTTCGCTATTGACCAACTCGTCAATAAAGCCTTGAGGCCCCTTATTGGCTACTACGATCGACCAAGCAATCTTTTCGCGCTCGCTGTACACATCCCGGCCCAAAATGCGCTGCACGCACATTTCCACAAACCGGTAATTGCTGTTAGTTTGATAATTCCGCTCCAAGAAAGGAGAAGAAGTCGCCAAACCGCGAATAAAGTCCCGCACAGTAATTTGGCCGAACTTGAGTTGCGACTCCAAAGACTTTTGGCGGTTGCTCTTGAGGATTTGGTGTTCGCTGTAAATCTGGCGATATCCAGCCCAAATCAAATTTTCGATGTCTCCAGACGAGAGCACATTTTCAGTTGTGAAAATTCTCGGCTGCTCGTCGCTCCCCACTTCAAAACCAGCAACGCGCTGGTTTTGGCTCTTGGGGGCGTAGCTTAATAAAGGAAGCGCCACGTTAAAATCTCCGTTATCTCAAATTTCAGAAATAGTTGACACCGTGAGCTGCCAGCAAAACGGATACAACTAACCAACATACAGATTAGGGGATTCCCGCAATCTAAATCTGATTTTCCTGAATTTTTGCAACAATCTGTAACATTTGTTGACTGTTGTCAGTGGGCAGTTGGCAGTTGGCAGTTGGCAGTGGGCAGTTGGCAGTTGGCAGTTGGCAGTTGGCAGTTGGCAGTCAACACTCAACAGTCAGCAGTCAACAGTCAGCAGTCAACAGTCAACAGCCAAATTACCAACCCAGAGCCGAATAAAACTCGCTGCCGGCCACTTGATCTCCTGCTGCTTCTGATGTTGCATCCGAGTCTGGTTGCACCCGAATTTCGGTACAAAAAGTCGATGTGCTGAAACCGCCAAAGCGCTTTACGGTACTCGTCCGCATCCGCACGTTCGGATTAGCAAACCAGAAACGCTCGATCGAACTCATCGTCTCGTATTCCGTAATCAGCAGCAGCCCATCCTCATCATCCATCTCAAAACGGCCAGCCACCGGCACAATTTCCGCATAGCCCCGTTCGCGTAACATCAAGCCCTGCCGGGGATTTTCAGGATCGGGGACGATCGCGAACACCGTAGACCCTTTATGATTCTCATCATCCTTATCCCACGCCATCGA
This sequence comes from Microcoleus sp. w1-18aA5, assembly GCF_036701705.1. Classification (NCBI taxonomy): domain Bacteria; kingdom Bacillati; phylum Cyanobacteriota; class Cyanophyceae; order Oscillatoriales; family Microcoleaceae; genus Microcoleus; species Microcoleus sp. w1-18aA5. The sequence goes on from NZ_JAUPTE010000015.1 coordinate 25,559, forward strand.
GCCGTGCCAGGTCACAAAAGCCCCCCCAGCAGCCCGGCTCGGATCGACTTCGTGCATCTTGCAAATCTCGGCGACTCTCGCGTCATCCGCACCCAGCGCCGTTACCTGAATATTTGAATCCCCAATCTCCGCTTGACGGAAAGCGAGGTGGTGAGTGCTGCGCTGAGAACGCCACTCCCCAGCACTGCTTTGAAAAAACTCCATTGCATCCATACGAACTAGCTCCTTTGGCTTATGCTTCCCGGTGTTGACGCCTTTTTATGATAGAGCTCCCCCCACTTAGATGTACTTTTGCTACACAAATTAGTCTCAAAATGTCTACTTTGGACATATTGTCAAGTGAATGTTATGATAGTTTACAATGTAGGAGACACAACAAATCCTGCGAAACGTCATTCCGATCAATTTCGCATCAATCTCAGCAAACTGGAGGAGCGATTTATGGATATGCCTACAACCAGCCTCAGCATGGAACAGCAGTTCAAACTTCAAGTGCTGCGCGAAGAAGTCAAAAGGTTAAGCCAAGACCAAGCTCAGGAATACTTGCTCGAAGTTATGCGGCAAAACATGGTCAAAGAAAACCTGTTAAAGCATTGGATGAAGAATATGTGAACTCTTCGAGCATTTCTTCACAAAAATCAGCGGCTTGTATCTGCAAAAAGTACGATCGAGCTTTTAATCATAAAATCCAGAATCCCGCTTCCTCCAAGAAAGCGGGATTCTAAATTGACAAAAGTTTTACGCAGTTTTTTTTGTCGTTACAATACTCAGCAAATTAAATTCTTTTCATCCCTTAGAGAGGGACGAGAGTTTGTGTAGCCCGATTGTTTCAACTTGTCGGGGAATCAACCAAAACGGCCACTCACATAATCTAAAGTAGACTCTTCCTTCGGACTTTGGAAAATTACCTCAGTCTTATCACACTCCACAAGATAGCCAAACCGCTTCCCATCGTCAGAAAGTTTAGCATTGAAAAAAGCAGTCAGGTCAGAAACCCGAGAAGCCTGCTGCATATTGTGAGTAACGATCACAATCGTATACTTTTCCTTAAGTTCCCGCATCAACTCCTCAATCTTAATCGTAGAAATCGGGTCAAGAGAAGCGCAAGGTTCATCCATTAACACTACATCAGGATTAATCGCGATCGCCCTAGCAATACACAAACGCTGCTGCTGGCCACCCGAAAGAGAAAAACCGCTTTGCTTTAACTTATCCTTCACCTCATCCCACAAATAAGCTTGGCTGAGCGATTTTTCCACCAGCTCATCCATATCCCCCTTATAATTGTTCACCCTCGCACCGTAAGCAATATTGTCATAAATCGACTTCGGGAAAGGATTCGGCTTTTGAAACACCATCCCAATCTTGCGGCGCACCGCCACAGCATCAATATCAGGATCGTAAAGATTTTGACCGTGGTAATCAATTCTACCCTCTAAACGAAAACCGCTAACTAAATCATTGAGACGGTTAAAACATCGCAAAATTGTACTTTTACCGCAGCCAGACGGCCCAATCAAGGCAGTAATGCGATTTTTAGGAATCTCCATTGAAACATTTTTAACCGCGTGAAAAGCGCCGTAAAAAATATTGATATTTTCTGTCCGTAAAACTGTTTCCGCTTGCTTGTCTAAATCCATCATCATACAGGTAATACTCCAATCGAATTTTACAAATTACCGCTGAACAACGATATCAATTCCGGTAGATTGCTTATAATATCTTGGCCGGGGCGGCTTTACTGGAACTCGGGTTTGTATTGAATATCTTGGCGAACCCGCCCCTACAATAATTATATTTATTTAACCGGAAATGATATGACAACTGACAACTGACAACTGACAACTGTCAACTGACTAATACACTTTTTTGTGAGTAGCCCAGCGAGAAAGAATACTCGTCAGCAAAACCATAATCACCAAAATCAAAGATGCCGCCCAGGCTAATTCTTTCTGTGCCTTAAAAGGAACCGTTGCAAAGTTGTACACCAAAACCGAAAGACTCGGAGTTGGCTTATCAAATCCTGCCGGCCAAAAAGGCGAATTGAGCGCCGTGAAAATCAAAGGAGCAGTTTCTCCAGCAGCGCGAGCAATTGCCAGAGTCACACCCGTTAAAATAGCCGGAATTGCCGCAGGCAAAACGACCTGCAAAACCGTTTGATAATTAGAAGCACCCACACCAACCGACGCCCATCTAATATCTTGTGGGACGATTTGTAGAGCTTCGTCAGTAGTCCGCACAATCGTGGGCAACATCAGCACAGCCAGCGCCGCACCCCCTGCAATTGCCGAAAAACCTCCCATATTTACCACGAACAAACCGTAGGCAAATACCCCGGCAATAATCGAAGGAACGCCGCTGAGGACATTAGTAGCAAAACGTACCCAGCGAGCTACTTGACCGCTGCTGAACTCCGACAAATAAACGGCGGCCAATACACCAAAAGGAACAGCAATTAAAGAAGCAATTCCCACCGTCATCAATGTACCGAGAATTGCATTAGCAATACCCCCTCCCGATAGTCCGGGCGGCGGTGGCAGCTTGGTAAACAAGTCTAAATTCAGGCGATTAAAACCTTGTACGGTGACGTAGGAAAGCACTGCAAACAAAGGCAGCAGAGTGATGGCCAGACTAGCTCCAGCCAGTAGAGTCATCCCCAGACTAAACAGCGCTTGCGGGCTGTTTTTAACCTTCTTTAAACTGCCTGTTTTTGATACCAAAGGATTCTCATCGGAGACGCTATTTGACATAAACTAAAAATATGTAGGAAATGGCGGCAAACTTCTAGTTGTACTTCGCTCTTACTTGAGAAACAATCCACTCTGCCAAAATATTAACAATCAGTGTCATAATAAACAGAATAAGCCCAGTGTACATCAGAGCTGCTATTTGCAACCCGGAGGCTTCCGCAAACTGATTTGCCATCAGAGAAGCAATAGTATTTGCCGGAGCTAGCACAGAAAGACTTAACTGATTGGAATTACCAATTAACAGAGTTGCAGCCATTGTTTCTCCCATGGCGCGACCGAGCCCAAGCATAATTCCGCCGACAATGCCGGAAAAAGCCGCCGGTACGAGCACTCTAAAAATTGTTGTCCAGCGAGTAGCTCCTAAACCTAGAGATGCTTGCCGCAAGTCGGGCGGGAGACTTGCCAATGAGTCGCGGGAGATAGCAGTAATAATGGGCAAAGTCATGATTCCCAAAATTACTCCGGCTGGTAACATTCCCGGCCCCACTGGCGAGGTGCTAAAAATCGGCAGCCATCCGAAAGTGCCGTTGAGAAACTTGCCGAGAGTGGTAATCATGGGAATCAATACAGCAATTCCCCACAAACCGTAGACTACGCTGGGAATGGCGGCTAAAAGTTCTACTAAAAAAACCAAAGCTGTACGCACTGGTAATGGCAGAAAGTCCTCGCTCAAGAAAATGGCAGTCCCTACTCCTAATGGTACTGCAATTAGGAGCGCGATCGCCGAACTGACGATCGTCCCGTAAATCATCGGCAGCGCACCGTACTCTTCTTTAACCGGATTCCAGCTACTGCCAAACAGAAAGCCCAAACCGTACTGTTGAATGGCCGGTAAAGCCCGATAAGCAACGGTGAGCGCGATTACCAGCAAAATTACACCTACTCCTATCCCCAAAATCCGGGTCAGCCAGATAAAGCCTTGGTCTAAGGACTTTTCGGCTTGAGAGCGCGATCGGGTCTGTGATTGAGCGCTGTTATTATCTGAAATCATAGAAAAAAAACCAAATATATAGTAGCCGAAAATAGCCTGTTTCGGAAAAAGCTAGAACGAAGCAGAAAGAAAGACCATAAATAAAATCAAAGAGGGGCGGGTTTATTAATTCCCTGACTTTTCAACAAGTATTTCTGGTCAAACCCACCCCTACACAGATGCACCGATTGTTACATAGAAGAGGGGCGGATTTATTAATCCCCTGACTTTTTAACAAATATTTCTGGTAAAACCCGCCCCACAGAAATATCTCTCTTCATTCTTGCTGATTTTTACCCGCACGCGCAATGCCGAAGGGCTTTTTTCCCTCTGACAACGGACAACAATCAACAGTCAAGAGTTACTATTTGGCAACCTCAATTTTGTAATCTGGGCTGATGCCGTCCGCGGCCGCGGCTACTTTTTCTTTAACGCTTTGGGGCAGAGGAACGTAGCCCAATTCGGAACTAACTTTTTGACCTTCATTCAAGCCGTATTCAACCATTGCCTCGATAGTTTTGGCTTTGTTGGGGTCAGTAACTGTTTTGGGGACCAGCATCCAAGTGTAGGTCACTATTGGATAGGATTGAGCGCCTTCGGGGTCTTCGATAAATGCTCGCAGGTTTTCCGGCATGGGCACAGTTGCTAAAGCTTGAGAAGCTGATTCGTCGGTAGGTGCGACAAAGCTGCCTGCTTTGTTTTCCAAAGATGCAAATTTGACATTGTTGTTTTTGGCATAGCCGTATTCTATGTAGCCGAGGCTGCCTACAGTTTGCAGAATTTGGGCTGTGACGCCTTCGTTGCCTTTTGCGCCTACGCCTACGGGCCACTGTACTGTTTTGCCGTCGCCTACTGCACTTTTCCAGTCGGGGCTGATGGCACTCAGGTGTTTGGTAAAGACGGCGGTGGTACCGCTACCGTCGGAACGGTGGACGATGGTGATGGCTTGGTCTGGCAATTTAGCGGCCGGGTTGGCGGCTGCAATTCTGGGATCGTTCCAGTTGGTAATTTTACCGGCGAAGATATCTGCGTAAACATCCCGTGGCAGTTTCAGTGGTTCGGTTAAGTCTGGCAGGTTGTAGCCGATGACGATGCTGCCGGCTGTCATGGGCAGCAAGATCACGCCTTTGTCGGCTGGAACCTTGGCGATTTCGTCGTCTTTCATGCCGGTGTCGCTGGCCCCAAAGTCTACTGTGCCTTTGGTAAATTGTTCGACTCCGGCGCCGCTGCCTACTGATTGATAGTTAATTTGTACTTTGGGGTTGATTTTGTTGAAGTCTTGAAACCAACGCTGGTACAGAGGGGCGGGGAATGAGGCGCCGGCTGCGGTGATGGCTACGTCTGAGGCTAGAGCGAGTTTGGTGTTTTCCGCTGTGCCGGTGGCTGCAACGGGAGATGCGCCGGGGGATGCTGCGGTGTCGCCGGGGCTGGGGCTGCTGCTTGTGGTTGTGCTGCCACCGCCGCAAGCTGCTAAACTCAGGGCGATCGCCATAGCGGAAATTGCAGTAGTCAGACGGTTTGAATTAATCAAGTTGAGACGAAAAAGCATAGGTATAAAAAATCTGCGATCGTTATATGGGTGTCCCGCATCAGCATAGCGCGCAAAAGTAAAGGTTAGGTTAAGAATCTTTACACTTTATGGCAATTTAATATTAATTAATATTATTAATGTTATATATGAGCTTGACAAGTGTCAATATATAAGGTATATAGCAGAGACCGAGCTACGGAAACAAGCAGTCGATCGCCCGATCGCGAAAAATTCCTCATTAAATTATCACAAGATCGAGGCTTGAGAGCCAGAAAACCATACAATGGTGGTTATTTTGAGAGTAGTGCTAGTATTAAGAATTTAAAACCTGCGGGCATTGAAGCTTGCCTCTGACAAATGCCTTCTGCCTTATACCTTCTGACGAATGCCGTTTGATGATAATGCCTGCTCCTATTGAATTAATCTGGGCTGTTATTGGTTTGCTCCTGACGATAGGAGGCACTTTTTTGCCTGCATCTGTCACAATTCCGATTGGGTTGTGGGACGATCGAGGACTTCAGGCGTACTCTTTAGGTGTTACCTATCAAATTGGAGCCGTTTTGCTAGTAGGCTGCATGGGGGGTAAAAATGCTGCGGCTCTCTCGCAAATTGCTTATTTGGCATTAGGATTAACTTTGTGGCCAGTTTTTTCTCAAGGCGGCGGCATCGGCTATCTCAAAGAAGCGAGTTTTGGGTATTTGCTGGGTTTTGTGCCTGGTGCTTGGGTGTGCGGTTGGGTAGCTTTTAAGGTGGCTTCGCGGCTGGAATCTATGGCTTTTAGCTGTTTATGCGGTTTGTTCACTGTTCACGCGATCGGCTTAATTTATCTAATTTTTACTTACTGGCTACCTCCGGCAAAAACAACACCTTTATTCGATGAGATTCTTAAATATTCGGTTTATCCCCTGCCGGGACAATTGGCGGTAGTTTGTGCGATCGCAGTCCTGTCATTTACTTTACGCCGCTTGATGTTTTATTAATTAATTGGGGAATTGGGAATTGGGAATTGGGAATTGGTAATCGGTAATCGGGGATTGGTAGTTGTGTCAAATAAGGTTATACTATCATTGCCCAGCGGGAGAGTCATCTCGCTGCGGCTGGGATTGCTTTGCTGCACTGCATTCTGCTGACAATAACCAGCGAAATTTGAGTAAATTATCCCATGCCCGATGCCCCCTTTTCTATTGCTTAATCCATGCGTTTTAAAAGAAATCCCTTGTTCTGGATTGCTGCTGCTATAAGTTTAGTTTTAGACCACCTGACTAAGTTTTGGGTGGTACAAAATTTTGACTTGACGGTTCCTCCGCAGACACAGCCGCTGTTACCCGGAGTGTTTCACTTCACTTATGTTGTTAATACCGGTGCGGCTTTTAGTCTGTTCAGCAATGGCGGGGCGATTTGGTTGCGCTGGCTGTCTTTGGGCGTTAGTGTGGGATTGATTGTGCTGGCTTGGTTCGGGCCGCGAATTAACCGCTGGGAACAAGCTGGCTACGGTTTGATTTTAGGTGGAGCACTGGGGAACGGGATCGATCGATTTGTTTCGGGCCATGTTGTAGATTTTATCGATTTTCGGCTGATTCGGTTCCCCGTCTTTAATCTAGCTGATGTGTTTATTAATGCTGGGATTATCTGTTTGCTGATTGCAACTTTTCACAGTGCACCACCTACTCCGACTACTCCGAGAACTCAGGACGATCGCGATTCTATTTAAGAGTAACTTTTAAGAAGTCAATCAATTTTAGATTTTAGATTTTAGATTTTAGATTAACCCATCCATGGGCTGTACCGTTCTCAGGTTTATCGGGTGCGGAGCTTTTTTTTGCTTATCCACTAACAAAGCTAGGGGCATCGCCACCAATTGCTTTCCGTCATTTGTCCGTTGTCTGCTGTCAAAAGGTATAGGTATCAACTTAAAGTTAGAGTCATTTATGAGCTATAATTAAATTTTTTAGTGCTAAGGCTAAACTTGCCCGTGATCACAAGCAATTTGGTCACAAACTCCCGGGTTTATCCGTGGGATAAATTCCCAAATTTAAAATTTAAAATCTAAAATCTAAAATCTAAGATCGGATGACTCCTAATCCATTTGCTCAAGAACGCTTACTATTTGTCCCAGCAACCCCCGATGCTGATGCTATCCCGACTATTTTTGCTTTTCCCAACGAGTACACGGTGGGTATTACCAGTCTCGGCTATCAGATAGTGTGGGCCACTTTGGCTGTGCGATCGGATATTGAAGTGGGCCGTTTATTTACTGATATCAGCGAACCACTTCCCCGAAATCCAGAATTACTGGGATTTTCGCTTTCTTGGGAACTAGACTATGTAAATATTCTAAATTTATTGGAATCTCTCGAAATTCCGATTTGGGCGTCAAAACGAACTGATAATCATCCGATAGTATTCGGGGGCGGCCCGGTTTTTACTGCGAATCCAGAACCTTTTGCCGATTTTTTTGATGTGATTTTGCTGGGAGATGGCGAACATCTCATTGACAATTTTATTGATGCTTATAAACAAGTCCGTACCGCCGACAGACCAACTAAATTGCGGCATTTAGCCCAAGTTCCGGGAGTTTACGTCCCCAGTTTGTACGAAGTAACTTATCTGGATGCGACTGAGGGGATTAAATCGATTCAGCCTGTCGATTCAGAAATTCCCAGTATGGTTGAAAAACAGACGTACCGCGGCAATACTTTATCTGCTTCCACTGTGGTGACAGAAAAAGCGGCTTGGGAAAATATTTACATGGTGGAAGTGGTTCGGAGTTGTCCAGAAATGTGCCGTTTTTGTTTGGCAAGTTATCTGACTTTGCCGTTTAGAACTGCGAGTTTGGAGGATTCGTTAATTCCGGCGATCGATCGCGGTTTAGCTGTGACTAATCGTTTGGGTTTGTTGGGTGCTTCGGTCACTCAGCACCCCGAATTTGAAGCGTTGCTGGATCATTTGAATCATCCGAAATACGACGGCGTGCGGCTGAGTCTTTCTTCGGTAAGGACGAATACGGTGACAGTTAAATTGGCAGAAATATTGACCAACAGAGACAGCAAATCTGTGACTATTGCGGTGGAAAGTGGGAGCGATCGCCTCCGCAAAATCGTTAACAAAAAACTCACCAATGACGAAATTATTCAAGCTGCTATCAATGCTAAAGCTGGTGGCTTAAAGGGAATTAAACTTTACGGGATGGCGGGAATTCCCGGCGAAGAAATGGAGGATTTAGAGGAGACGGTGGCGATGATGCGGGCGATTAGAAAAGCTGTTCCCGGTTTGCGGTTGACTCTGGGATGCAGCACTTTTGTTCCGAAATCTCACACTCCTTTTCAGTGGTTTGGAGTGAATAAAGATGCGGAGAAGAGGCTGAAGTTTTTAGATAAAGAATTGCGTAAGTTAGGTTTAGAATTTAGACCTGAAAGCTATAACTGGTCGGTAATTCAGGGTTTGTTGTCAAAGGGCGATCGGCGGTTGTCTCGGCTGTTAGAATTAGTGCGGCATTACGGCGATACTTTGGGGAGTTATAGGCGGGCGTTTAAGGAGTTGCGGGGACAGTTGCCGGAGATGGATTTTTATGTTTTTCAAGAGTGGGAATTGGATCGGGTTTTGCCTTGGAGTCATTTAAAAGGGCCACTACCGGAGGCGACTTTGAAGAAGCATTTGGCTGAGGCGACGAGTCATTTTAGGACGAAGGATTTGCAGTTGACGAGTTAAGAAATAGCGGATGCGAAAGATTGAAACTAACAGTTGCTGTTTGTACTGATACAGAGGATAATACTGCAAATGCTGAAACGCGATCGCACTTAACTGTCTAGCGCAACGATACTATGCCCCATTTTAACTACTCGTCGCTGATTAATGCCACCGTTGAAGTAGTCTGGAACTTTCACGAAAAACCGGATATTCTGCAACTTTTGACTCCGCCTTGGCAACCGGTTCAAGATAAGATGAGGAGCGACATACTATAATACAATTATGCCTGAAGTCCAACCGAAAGAAATTCAGCGTTATACTACGCCAGACAACAGAGTGCCTTTCGAGGAATGGTTTAATGTTCTCCGAGATGGCAAAGCTACAGCTAGAATTAGGTTGAGATTAGACAGAGTTCAACTCGGCAATCTCGGAGATTATCGATTTGTTGGAGAAGGAGTCTATGAATTAAAAATAGATTATGGCCCTGGATACCGAATCTATTTCGGACAAGTCGGCACAACTATTATCCTGCTTTTAATAGGCGGGGATAAAAGCACTCAAGACCGAGACATACAGCAAGCTATCAAATACTGGACTGATTACAGGAGTGAAGATAATGCCTAAAAGTTTACCTTACCATCCCTTTTTAATAGAATCTCTCAAAAAGCCAATAGATTCTGCGATGTATCTAGAGGCTTTTTTTGAAGAAGAAAACCCGGAAACCGAACTGCTAAAAGTGGTACTTAGCAATGTAGCAGAAGCTCTTGGCAAACAGCAGATGTCTCCCGAACAATATGAATTGCAATTAAAAAAACTGGATGAATTGCTATCGCAGCAAGGAAATGATGCGATTTACAATCTGGGCACTTGGCTGAATGCTTTGGGATTGAAACTAACTGTTGCTGTTTGTACGGATACAGAGGATAATACTGCAAATGCTGAAACGCGATCGGAAATAACTGTTTAACTTAATCTAGAAAATGCCTAATTTTCGATATTCATCCCTAATTAATTCGAGCGTGGAAACAGTCTGGAACTTTCACGAAAGGCCGGACATTCTGCAACTTTTGACTCCGCCTTGGCAACCGGTGAAAATCATTCGCCGCGAAGGGGGACTCGATGTGGGTGCTGTATCAGAATTTCGCCTGTTATTGGGGCCGATTCCTGTAAAATGGGTGGCGACTCACACTCAGTGCGAACAATATCGCTTGTTTGTTGATGAACAAACTGAGGGGCCGATGGCACGTTGGACTCACCGACACGAGTTTACCTCAGAAAATGGCAAGACTAGATTGACAGATGCGATCGCATTTTCGATACCGGGCGGCCCGATTGTCGATTTGTTGTTAGGTTGGTGGGTGGAAATGCGATTAACAGATATGTTTCGCTACCGCCACGAAGTCACAAAAATAGAGTGCGAGAAAGATGCAAACAACGGCTGAATATTACTGTGCTTTCTGCGGCGAACCGAGTACAACTTTTATTGATATCAGCGGTGGTATGGAACAATCTTATATCGAAGATTGTCAGGTTTGCTGTCGCCCCAATGTTCTGTATGTCAGAATAGACGAAGATACCCTGGATATTGAAATAGATACTGACTATCAAGAATAAGTGACTATAAAAATGTAGGAATTGCCTTTGAGTCTGACTTGGTAGAATTCATAAATCTTGAAGCTGCTGCTTCTACGAAAGCCTGAAAAATTCGAGAGTTGAATGAACAGTTTGGGGACATTTCGGGGTGCCATTGAATTGCTATCATCCAAGGGTGATAGCAGTGTTCCATTGCTTCTACCAAAGTGTCAGGTGCATTCGCTACTATTTGCCAATCGGATGTTACTTTCCTCACTGCTTGATGATGCCAGGAAACAACGGTTGTTGAAGTTTTTCCCATAATTTTTGCTAGCCGACTGGTTGGCTCAATTTCAATGGTATGCTCGATCGCACGCGGGGGAATTCCCGATCCGTGATTAACCTCATTTCCGTAAGCATCCGGTACGTGAATCACCAAACTGCCACCGCTGGCTACGTTCAACATTTGCATTCCCCGGCAAATCCCCAACACAGGTATGTCAGCCTTCAAAGCTAGCTTTGCTAAGCTTAATTCAAAATTGTCGCGTTCTGCATTAACTGAGTAAACTGTGTGATCGACATAACCGCCATAAAGTTCTGGGTTGATATCTCCGCCCCCGGACAAAATCAAACCATCTACTGCATCAAAAATACTAGCCGGATCTAATTGATTGGGCGGCAGTAAAATCGGAATGCCACCAGCAGCCTGAACTGCATCAATATAAGTTCCATTTAAGCGATATTCGCCTGCTGGACAGCGGTTGTATGTTGTGATACCAACAATCGGAAATTTTTTCATTTGCTAGAGACTGGGAGATAATTATTTACATTAATACTCAGATTTGGCACTATTTGTAATCAGTGTTTCATGTGCGGGCTAGAAGCCAACGCCACAATAAAACTTACTTACTTATTGTGAAACAGGAATCTTGCCTGTTTCTTGTCTGATTACTTGTGATGGATTCCTACATTAAACTGAAAATTACCAGCACTGCTGTCTAATTTGTAACAGTTTTAGTATTAGTTTCCGGCAGCGGTTTGCGCGTACACAGATAAGCCAACGGCCCGAACAGCGGTACTAATGTTACTGCCCAAAATGCTGTAGAGTTTTGCATTCCTCGGCGCGCCATATCGTCTCCTAATAAGGCAGGAAATAGTAGGCAAAGCATACAAAAATCTAAACTCATTACATGGATAAAGCGGCTAGTCTGCCACTGCTGAATAAAATCAGACCAATCGCCGTTTGTCAAGCCAAAGGCAACTAAACCACCCGCAGCTAATGTTAAGAAAATTCCAGTAAAACGGGAGTCTAATATCTTTAAAAAGATATTTTTATGACCGGGAAATTCAGGATTCGGTTCGCGCAGGGCTAAATAAGGCAGCAAGGCAACGGCGCCGACGCCAAAGGATAAAGTGGCAAATAGCCATGCAGGTATTTTCTGCCCCCTGCCGTCAGCAAATAAGACACAACTGTAGATGAGCGGCCAGACTCCCATGAGGTTGAATAACGCTACAATTAAAGGGTTGATGTCTGCTATTTTGCCTGTGGAAATATTGGTAATTAGTGTGATGGTTTTTTCTGGACTGTCGGGTGGTGCAAATACAAAGGCGTAGGTGATAAATGCAATCCAAAGCAGCCCAAATCCAATTTTCCTGAACATAGTTAGTTTTCTTTACTTCTGATATTACTATAACAATCTTAAAGCGTTTTTGAATAACACTTTTTTATTAACCGCAGAGGACGCAGAGGAAGAGAGGAGAATATCTGAATGTCTTGCTATTTGGTATCGCCTGTTTTGGGCAGATTGCTAAATTGTTGCATAAATTGGCGATCGATCCAATCTTTCCAATACCACAACACCCATGATTCCCACATGAAATTGCCGCGAGATGCGATCGCCCTTTTATTCCCAGTACCAATTAACCCTAAGTATTGTTCCTGCGGTGCAAAGGGTTTCAGCGGTTTTTCCAATAAAAACTGCTGCAAGTTTTCAAACAGCGGTTTGCCCTGACGCACGGCAAACACGCCTGCTTTGGGACGGGGATAATTAACCATCGCAGCGATATCTCCAGCCGCAAATACGTTGGGGTGAGAGACTGATTGTAGGCAATCGTTGACTTCCATAAAGCCGTTTGAGTCGGCTGCTAAACCGGATTCTCTTATCCAATTGGCTGCCGATGCTTGTGTCACCCAAAAAATAATCTCACACTCTAATTCTAAACCTGATTTACAGGAAATTTGGTAATTGGTAGGGAATTGAGGATTGGTTTCCCTCTCAATCTTTTTTACAGCACAGACTTTTTCCTTTAAATGCAATTGAATGCCGCGACTGATGAGAATTTCTTGAAGGCGTCGGCGCACCCGCTGATTGTGTCCCTGCATCAATTCAGCACCGCTGTGAAACAAATGTATTTCTAGTTCTTCTTCTTTTTTCCCCCTTCCCTCTTCCCTGAATCCCCATCCGTTAAATCCGTTAAATCCGTTACACAATCCGTTGCCGAACCCCTCTTCCTTCCCCAATCGAGATTGTATATTTAATGCTAATTCTACGCCACCTGCACCGCCCCCTACAATGGCGATCCGCAGCGGTTTTTGGAGAGAGTTTTGCCTTTCTGAAATTAACTGATTCCAGCTAGCTAAAAACTCCGGTACGGGTTTAGCTGCAATTGCATATTCAGCAGCACCCGGTACAGATAAAGCCGCAGGAGTGCTGCCGATATCCACCGAAAGCACATCAAAATTAACCGGAGGGTGAATTTGACAAATAACTAAATTTTTGTTAAGGTCGATCGCTATCGCCCGATCGATTAATATTTGACATCCGGCAAATTCCGCGAGTGATCGCAAATCGATGTGACATTCATCATAATCGTAAAACCCGGCAACGTGTCCCGGCAGCATTCCCGAATAAGGCGCGTGCAGCACGTCGCTAATCAAAGTTAAACGCACTCCCGGCAGCGGTTTGATACCGAACATTTTTAATACGATAGCATGACTGTGACCGCCACCAATTAACACTAAATCTTTCACAATTACAGATGTTCGATCGAAATATTCCAGCACCGATATTGTACAGCACTCGCACTCATTGGGCAGCACAGTCCGGTAAGGAGAGCTGGCAGTGCGTAATTAATGATTTCCCCGCAGTTAGACAGAATGCTGTCACTTACCCTCTGTCTCAGAGATTATACGGAGTTCAGTTGCGATCGCATAACATCAATTCACCCATTTCAGTTAACCGATTCCACATTCAGCGCCAATGGCTGTAGACTGTAGAGCGAGCAAATTTTATCACCAAATTATGTCGGGGTGTGTTTCAATAGCTAACTCACCATTCAAAACTATGACATTACGCATCATTCCGCGCAGTTGGCAGCGATCGATTAAAACTCTTTTCCCGCTTCTGTTTGCCCTCTCATTCATTATAGTATTGCTGGCGAACAACTTCATTCCGGCGATCGCCCAGCAACCCCGCCAGGAGATTCGTGGCGTTTGGATGACGACAAACGACAAAGACATCCTCAGAGATCGTCGCAAACTAGGAGATGCTGTCAGCAAACTAAAACGGTTAAATTTCAACACAATCTATCCCGTTGTCTGGAATTCGGGCTATGCAATGTATCCCAGCAATGTAGCGCAGCAAAGAGATATTCAACCCTTTGTTTACAGAGGGTTAGAGGGACAAGATATGATCGCCGATTTAATCGCTCAATCTCACCGCCAAGGCCTGCTAGTAATTCCTTGGTTTGAGTTTGGTTTTATGGCTCCTCCCACCTCAGAATTAGCCTTAAATCATCCCGATTGGCTGACACAAAAACAAGATGGCAGCCAAACATCAAACGGCGCGGGCGGCGAAGTAGTTTGGCTCAATCCCTTTCATCCCGAAGTTCAGCAATTCATTACCGAACTCGTACTAGAAATCACCACTCAATACAACGCAGACGGCATTCAATTTGACGACCACATGAGTTTGCCGTCGGAATTTGGATACGATGACTACACAATTGCTTTGTATACCAAAGAAACCAAAAAAGCGCCGCCCAAAGATTTTCAAAATCCAGCATGGGTGCAGTGGCGAGCCAATAAAATCACCGCTTTTATGTCGCAGCTAAATCAAGCCGTCAAAGCAGTCAAACCCCATGCAATTTTCTCAATTTCTCCTAATTACTATGAGTTTGCTTACAAACATCACCTCCAAGATTGGCTGACTTGGGTGCGTTTGGATATTGCCGACGAGCTAATCGTGCAAGTGTACCGTCCCAATTTAGAATCATTTGTGGGCAAGATTAACCGTCCAGAAATGCAAGAAGCACAGCAAAAGATTCCCACCGGAGTTGGGATTATGACAGGTTTGAGAAATAACCCAGTACCGATTCAGCAAATTAAATCTCAGGTGCAAGCAGTCCAACAATACGGCTTAGGCGCCGCTTTCTTCTACTACGAAAGCTTGTGGGAATATGCGCCCGAACCCATCGCCCATCGACTGTCTCAATTTAGTGCTTTCTTCCCGTCTTCTGCATTCCGAACAGCGCTACAAATACCCAGACGCGCGGCTACTTTCCCTCCGCCGCCACCACCAAAACCAGATCCGAAAACTAAGCCAGAGCAACCTACCAAAAACAGCACACCTTCACCCTCGCCAACCACGTAAAAGAATTAACAAGTCATCAGTCATTGGTAATTTTGTAGGGTGTGCCATTAGTCCGACAGTCCGACAGGGGTTTAAACCCCTGTCTCATAGCTGAAGTCGTCTTTAGACGACTGTAGCAATTCTATCAAAGCTGTTTTTGTATAGAGTTAGCGCTGAATATATGTGTAACTCTAATTTTCAAAATTGAAATTACTATTTGAGTCGGTTTTAACCGACTTATGCTATTAGACAGGGACTTGAGTCCCTGGCGGCCTGTGGCAGAATGAAACAGCTCTACTGGGGGCTAGGCGATACCGAGTTATGTTCCTATAAAATATCCATATTACCAACAACTACCAT
The DNA here is from genome assembly GCF_036701705.1 of Microcoleus sp. w1-18aA5. Classification (NCBI taxonomy): domain Bacteria; kingdom Bacillati; phylum Cyanobacteriota; class Cyanophyceae; order Oscillatoriales; family Microcoleaceae; genus Microcoleus; species Microcoleus sp. w1-18aA5. Next base: position 41,060 of record NZ_JAUPTE010000015.1, read on the forward strand.
CAATAAAAATGCCAACTAACCAAAAACTTTTACTGCCAAAAATGGGCTGCGGCACTTGGGCATGGGGCAACAGATTCCTCTGGGGCTACAATGAAAGTATGGACGAGGAATTGCAAGCCGTTTTCAATCTTTGTGTTAGTAACGGCGTCACTTTATTCGATACCGGCGACTCTTACGGAACAGGGAAATTAAACGGACGCAGCGAGCAGCTTTTGGGGGAATTTTCTCAACAATATCAAGGTGCAAACAAAGACAGTATTTGTATTGCGACAAAACTGGCTGCTTATCCTTGGAGACTGACGCGACAATCAATGATATCGGCTGGCAAAGCCTCTGCGGCGCGCCTCGGAAAAAATGTAGATTTGGTGCAAATGCACTGGTCTACAGCCAATTACGCTCCTTGGCAAGAGGGTGCTCTTTTAGATGGTTTGGCTGACCTTTATGAGCAAGGATTGGTCAAGGGAGTGGGCTTGTCTAATTACGGGCCGAAACGGCTGAAATGGGTGCATCGGAAATTTAGCGATCTCCAAATTCCTATTGTTACTTTACAAGTGCAATATTCGCTACTTTCCACCTATCCGGTGACAGAACTCGGATTGAAAGATGTTTGCGATGAATTGGGAATAAAATTGATTGCTTACAGTCCTCTAGCCTTGGGGTTGCTGACGGGTAAATATTCCGAAAACGGCTCTCTTCCTAAAGGTATCCGAGGTTTGGCGTGCAAGCAGCTACTTCCGGGAATGCGATCGCTTTTGGAGTGTTTGCGAGAAATAGCGACATTCAGAAACAAGACTGTTTCCCAGATAGCAATTAACTGGTGCATCTGCAAAGAAACTATTCCGATTCCGGGGGCGAAATCTGCGGCACAGGCGAGGGATAATATTGGTGCTTTGGGCTGGGAGTTAAACTCCGGGGAGATTGCCGAATTGGATAAGGCGGCGGCGAGTGTAGATAAGAAAATGGTGCAGAATATCTTCCAAACTCGGTAATATCTGAGATGTTGTACCATTCTCATGAACAGGCAAGATGCCTGTTCCACAAGATATGAATTTGCTTGTTCTAGAAAAACTAAATTTTCTTGTGGGGTGGGCTTCTAGCCCGCCCATAAAATGCTTATCGAGAATGGTGCAAGATGTGAGATGTTGTACCATTCTGAAGAACAGGCAAGATGCCTGTTCCACAAGATATGAATTTGCTTGTTCTAGAAAAACTAAATTTTCTTGTAGGGTGGGCTGCTAGCCCGCCCCTAAAAGCCTGATTTACATGACACCAAACTTTTCCACACACCGCACAAACATTTCTACACCCATCCCCAGCGCAGTTTCATCAAAATCAAAGCGTGGGTGATGGTGCGGGTAAGCCAAGTTTTTCTCTGGATTTGCTGAACCCAAAAAGAAATAGCAACCGGGAACTTCTTGCAAAAAGAATGACATATCCTCGCCGCCCATTGTTTGACATTCCGGCACGATTCCTGCAGGAGTTTCGACAACTGATTCTGCAACGCCGCGAACCAATTCAGCTATTCTCGAATCATTAATAACTGGCGGATAAAGCGCACAATAATCTAATTGGTAATTTGCCCCGTGACTTTGACAAATTCCGGCAATTACTTGCTCGATTCGGTTTGCAAAATAACCTTGATATACTGGATTGAAATAGCGCACCGTGCCACCGATTTGAGCGGTGTCGGCAATGACGTTGTGGGTGTGGCCTGCGTGGAATTTGCCGACAGTTACTACCGCTGAGTCGATCGGGTCAATGTTCCGCGCGACAATTGCCTGCAAAGCGCTGACAATTTGGGCTGTAACTACGATCGAGTCCACAGTCTGATGTGGCATTGCGCCGTGCCCGCCTTTGCCAAAAATCGTGCAGTCAAAAACTTCGACAGCCGCCATCAGCGCGCCGCTGCGAACGCCTACAGTGCCCAAAGGTAGATTGTTCCACAAATGCAAGCCGACGATCGCATCAACATCAGGATTCTTCAAAACTCCCGCTTCAATCATCGGTTTTGCCCCCCCTGGCCCTTCTTCGGCGGGCTGAAATATAAATTTTACTTTACCCGAAAAGCTGTGTTTGTGCTTGGCCAGATAACAAACAGTACCAAGGGCGATCGCAGTGTGGCCATCGTGACCGCAAGCGTGCATAATTCCATCATGCTGCGATCGATAATCCACCTCATTTTCTTCTTGAATAGGCAAAGCATCCATATCCGCCCGAATTGCCAAAACCTGCCCCGGTTTGCCGCTGTCTATAGTGGCGACAATACCAGTTTTAGCAATATTAGTTTCATGATCTATTCCCCATTCCTGCAACTTTTGTGAGATAAACTGCGCCGTTAAATTTTCATCAAAACTCAACTCCGGTTTTTGATGCAAAAGGCGACGCCATTCGACTAGCTGAGGCTGCAAATTTCTAATTTCCAGCCGCAATTGAGATAAATCGACAGAGGTTAAATTTGGTACAGTAGAAACCATGTTTTATTCTCCTTTTTTTTTGATGAGGTTTTAGATTTAATCACTTAATAAATGGTAATCACTAATTATAGCAAACCCGAATAATTTGTGAAACTCTCTCTTCTCTTTCTCTGCGCTCTCTGCGCTCTCTGCGGTTAAAAGAAAATCTTCTTCATTCTTATCTGAGTTGTGCAGGAGATTTTTTTTAAATGAACCGCAGAGGACGCAGAGTACGCAGAGGAAGAGAGGAATGAGAAAGAGAGGTGTTGAGAATAGGGTTATTTAGAAGTCTGAGCAACTAAATTAACCCCTGGCAGTAACCGTTCTAAATCTAAATCTGAAGCAATTTTAGCTAATTTAGCAAGGTCAGTTGGGTCATCTAAATGCGGCAAAATACCCAACACAGGTATTTGAGTCAGCGACTGGATCAAATCAACGGGCGCTAAATCGGCAATTTCTTGTTCAGAATAAGCTTTAACGCAATTAAGCACAATTCCTCTCAGCTTAAAACCAGTGTGTCTGGCGAGAGCAACATTCGCCACAGCTTGCCCGATCGCCCCCAACTTCACAGGTACTACCAAAACCCCCCTCAGCCGCCAATCCCTGGCAATATCGGCTACAGTCAGTTCCCACGTTACAGGCGAGCCCAGCCCTCCCAAAGCTTCCACCAACACAAAATCCTTGCGCTCCGAGAGGCTTTGCCAAGCCGTCCAGACCTTTTCGAGTTCAATACGTCTCCCCTCCCGTTCCGCAGCAATCGGTGGTGCTAAAGGCGCATCAAAGTGCAGCGGATTGAGTTCTTCGGGGGATTGGTCGAGGGGAAACAAACGGGTGTAGAGTTCGCGATCGCCCGTTCCCGTTTGCATGAGTTTCATAATTCCCAAACTGCGATCGGGAAAATACATTTGCCAATAAGCAGCCAGAGCGCTGGTCAAAACAGTTTTGCCCGCGTCGGTATCAGTTCCAGCAATTAGCAGCGAGTTCATTGGCAAATAGCTAACAATTAATTGGCATCAACCTCAGTCTAGGGGAATTTTGCCAGAAGTTTAGAGTTCGGGCAATGGTGCGGGTGTTGGTGCTGGTTCCGGTGACGGCGCGGGTTCCGGTTCCGGTTGCGGCGACGGTGCGGGTGTTGGAGCCGGTTCCGGTGTTGGTGCGGGAGTTGGAGCCGGTTCCGGCGACGGTGCGGGTGTTGGGGCCGGTTCCGGCGACGGTGCGGGTGTTGGTGCGGGTGTTGGTGCGGGTGTTGGGGACGGCGCGGGAGTTGGTTTGGGTGCGGGTGTTGGTGCGGGCGCCGGTTTGGGCGCCGGTTTGGGCGCTGGAGCCGGCGCTGGCGTCGGTTTTGGTGTCGGAGTTGGCGCTGGGCTTGGTTCTGGGCTGGGTTCCGGCAAAGGTTCTGGGCTCGGTTCCGGCAAAGGTTCTGGGTTCGGTTCCGGCAAAGGTTCTGGGCTCGGTTCCGGCAAAGGTTCTAGGGTTGGTTCCAGCAAAGGTTCTGGGCTTGGTTCCGGCAAAGGTTGCGGGGTTGGGGTTGGTAAAGGTTGTGGGGTTGGGGTTGGTAAAGGTAGCGGGTTTGGTATCGGAGTTAGTGTCGGCGTTGGACTTGTCAGTGCTGGCCCTGTCGGAGTGGGTTTGGGGCGCGAATTGTTGAGAAATGAGCCGACTAAAGCCCATGAACCGAAGCCCGTCAAGATTACTAAGCCCGCCAGCAGTCCGATCGCAGCAATGGGATTGTCCCAAAAAGTGTCGGCAGCAGGCTCAATTAACGGGTCTGGTTGGTTTTTTTGGGGGTGGGAACTCTGGGCGGCGGGCTCGGGCGGTCTGCCCACGGCCACCGTTGCTATTAGCGAAGGATTTGGCGGCACCACTGCTGGCTGCGCGGGCGGTACAGTTGGCTGGCTAGGTTTAGGATTAGTTTGGGCGTCGAGTGCTTGGGCGACTTCGCTGACAGATTGATATCGATCGCCCGGAGACCGACTCAACATCCGATTGAGAACCAAAGCCAAACCTGTGCTCACCTGCGCTTGTTGCTGCCAATTCCACTGCAGCGTTGTTTGATCGAGCAATTCCTGCGGTTCTTTGCCTGTCAGCAGGACGATCGCCGTTACAGCTAAAGCGTAGAGGTCGCTGCTGGCTGTTGCCCGCCCGCTTTGCAACTGTTCCATCGGCGCGTAGCCGATTTTACCGACTGTTGTCGCGTGGGCTGTTCCTTCGGGAGACTGGACTTTGGTGGCGAGTTCCTTCACCACTCCAAAGTCAATCAGCACCGGCAACTGGTCGTTTTCCCGCCGGATGATATTTTCTGGGGAGATGTCGCGGTGGATGATGCCGCGGGCGTGGATGTGAGCCAGTACCGGCAGCATTTGCCGGATGAATACCAAGACTTCGGCTTCGGTGAAGCTGCGACCATTTGAAGTTCGATCGAGCATTAGTTCGCGGTAAGTCATCCCTTCCACGTAATCCTGCACTAAAAACAAACGCTGGTTCTCTTCAAATATTGCCCGAAACTGGGGAATTTGTGGGTGCCCAATTTGGTAAAGTATTGCCGCCTCTCTTTGAAACAATTCCTTCGATTTTTCCAAAACGTAAGGCCCGCTTTGCACCGGAATCAATTCCTTCAGGGCGCAGCGTTCTTGAAACCGTCCCAAATCTTCTACTAAATAAGTCCGGCCAAATCCTCCTTGACCTAAAATATTCACCAAGCGGTAGCGGTTTTGTAGGAGAGTTCCAATAGCAATAGGTGGCTGCATAAGTTTAAGCTGAAACTGTTAAAAAATAGACGATCGCTCACAGACTTAGTAATGCTAGGTCTTTAATGCTCTTGAGCATACTTCACTCTCTGTAGTCCCCAGTCCCGACCAAAGTTAGTATTTTACATTTTTTTGACATTCTTGGACGCCAGGATGGTCAGAAACCGGGTTTTTTCACGAAAACACAGAGGTTGCCACCTGCATATCCGATCAAAAACCCGGTTTCTGCGTCAATATCTCAAAGAAGAAATGCACGATTTTTCGTAGAAACCGGGTTCTTTGGTCTTAGCCCTAATAAATTGTCGCCCCCCGGCCTAACCCATACATCTCTATAAAGCTTGAGATGATTTATGCGAGATGTCTACTGACTACTGGCAACTGTCAACTGCCAACTGTCAACTGCCAACTGTCAACTGTCAACTGCCAACTGCCAACTGCCAACTGTCAACTGCCAACTGTCAACTGCCAACTGTCAACTGTTAAGCTTTGCTTTCACCATGTCTTGAATTCTGTTACCGTCTGCTTTGCCCTTAAGCTGCTGCATTGCCTTGCCCATCACCTTGCCCATATCTTTTGCAGAAGTAGCGCCAACCGAGGCAATCACTTCGTCAACGACTTGACTCACCTCTTCGTCTGACATCTGGGGTGGCAAATACTCTTCAACAATTGCTAACTCCGCCTCCTCTTGTGCCACTAAATCTTCGCGGCCACCTTTGCGGTATTGTTCGATCGAATCCCGGCGCTGTTTGGCTATTTGCATCAAAATTTCCATTTCTTGAGCTTCTGTCAGCGTCTCTTGGCCAGAGGGACGAAGGCTGACTTCTTTTTCGAGAATAAATTTCTTGATGCCGCGAACTGTTTCCAAGCGAACTTTGTCCTTGGACTTCATGGCTGCTTTGATTTCTTCGTCAATGCGTTCTCTTAAGCTCATCGATTTCTACCTTGCTTTGCCCGATATCAAAAATCTGAAGTATGCTTCCGATTCTTAACTTTTTTTACAGTATTTTTCAAGTTTATTGCCTGTTGGTGGCTTTTTTATCGCATTGAACCCCGATGCCTTCGGCTTTCGGCTGAATTTTGGGTGGCTAGACTTCCAGCCTCAGCCCTAAATTGACTCTCGCCAGAATTTTTAGACGCAGGGACACAAGTGCGATCGTACTTCTGCCAGTACAGAGTTCGCTACAACCCACATTCCACACCCTGGCGTGTCATACAGCATAATTACGCAGAAAACTCTATCTTTACAGTAATAAATTATGCCTTTAAAAAGTTTTATATCCGTTAATGTACGGTATTCAAGTATAATTCATAGTTTTATTGCTGGATAAAAATAAGTAAAAACCGATTCTGACCGTTAAGGATACCGAATGTGGGGTAGAAACCGGATTTGTTGGACATATTTCTGCAAGTCCTATTCAATTCGCCTAACTTCACACTTGTGGCCGCCCCGAAAGTTAAATCTATTAAAAAATTGGCTGAATATTTCTAGTTTCAGATGGTAAGATAGCGATGGAATAAACGTCCTGCAAGAGGCCTGCTGTGATCCGTTCTGCTACTTTACCGCTTCCGCTTCCCGAGCCGCCGGTTTCCGCTCATGACCGTCTGCGGCTGTTCTCCGGTTCTGCTAATATTCCCCTCGCCCAAGAGGTGGCTCGCTATCTGGGGATTGATTTGGGGCCGATGGTTCGCAAGCGGTTTGCTGATGGGGAACTCTACGTTCAAATTCAAGAATCGATTCGGGGTTGCGATGTTTACTTGATTCAGCCAACTTGCTGTCCGGTAAACGATCGCCTCATGGAATTGTTAATTATGATCGATGCTTGTCGCCGCGCTTCGGCCAGACAAATTACTGCCGTCATCCCCTATTACGGATATGCTAGGGCTGACCGCAAAACGGCCGGAAGAGAGTCGATTACTGCAAAATTAGTGGCTAATTTGATTACGGAAGCTGGGGCCGGTCGCATTTTGGCGATGGATTTGCACTCGGCTCAGATTCAAGGTTATTTTGACATTCCTTTCGATCACGTTTACGGTTCGCCGGTGCTTTTAGATTATCTGGCGAGCAAGCAATTGACGGATATTGTTGTGGTTTCGCCGGATGTTGGCGGAGTCGCTAGGGCGAGAGCTTTTGCCAAAAAGCTTGGTGATGCTCCCCTGGCAATTATTGACAAGCGCCGCCAAGCTCACAACGTGGCAGAAGTGATGAATCTTATCGGTGATGTCAGGGGCAAAACTGCTGTGTTGGTGGACGACATGATCGATACTGCCGGCACGATTTCTGAAGGTGCGAGATTGTTGCGCCGCGAGGGTGCGAGGCAGGTTTATGCTTGTGCTACTCATGCGGTGTTTTCGCCTCCGGCGATCGAGCGTTTGTCTAGCGGGGTTTTGGAAGAGGTAATTGTTACGAATACAATTCCTGTGCCTGAAGAGAACCGTTTTCAGCAGTTGACGGTGCTTTCGGTAGCCAATTTGCTCGGAGAAACTATTTGGCGGATTCACGAAGATAGTTCTGTTAGCAGTATGTTCCGCTAGAGGGCAAAGACAGTTTTTGAATGTTTGTTTTAGGGTGCGTTAACAAGAGTGTAACGCACCATTTTTTTGTGAAGAGTGCGATCATTTCCCGCAAGTAATCAGCCCAGTCTCATCTAACTTTTACTCTCAAGTCCCATCAAATTCTTGTGGATTGGGCGTCGCGCCCGCCCGGAAAATACAATTTAGAGGTCGAACAGCTTATCAAGTTCCTCGGTAAAATAACGCTTATAACTTTGTAGGGAGGACTCAAGTCCTCATAAAATTCGCTCGGAGTTGAGTTTTCACTACGAACCAATGTGACGATCGGCGATCGATCGCACTTGGTATCACCGGAACAAGAGATGGTAAAATTCTATCTTGTTGTCTGAAGAGGGCGACTTTTTTATATTCTAGATAAGTCTCATCACCATAAGGAGCCAATAGGGAAAAATCATGAAACATTCACTTGTACGAACAGTGGCCGCACTGGCAGGTTCAGCAATTTTAACACTTGGGGCGATCGGTTCGGCTAAAGCATTTACTTTTGACGAAACCGACATTAACCAAGACCGAGTAATTGTCATCGCCCAACCCCGCCCTTTCGGCGGCTACCAATTGCTAGTTCTAGAACAAGTCTCTGACACGCGAAAATGCTGGAGCGAAAGTGGCTCTAATCCCGTGAAAGTCGATCCCTTATTAGTTAGTTTTGATTTCACGGGTATTTGTGGCCGCGCAACAGACAGCAACGGCTTTTCAATTCGCATGGCAGGCACAGATTTAGCATTAAAATACACCCTAACTTTGGAAACTGTTGATGGCAATGTTTTACTAATTGGAACTCCGGTAGATTACCAAGGTAAATCGGTGGTTATCGGTCGCACAAACGGCGATGTTAACGACTTCATGAAAATCAGTCTCGATCCTGCTTGGCGCTTGAGTAAAAGAGCTTACCAAGGCCGCACATTAGGCCACTTTTATTTCACTACCAATCAATCCGCACCGGGAGAAATTGGCAATACCGGAGGCAATACCGAAGCAATACCGCAGCCAATACCAATACCAATACCAACACCGCAGCCAACACCGCAGCCAATACCGCAGCTATCACCGCAGCCAATACCGCAGGAAATACCAATACCGCAGCCAATACCGCAGGAAATACCAATACCGTAGGCAATACTGCCTTTTCTACAATTCGGAGATAGCTACCGATGATATCTACGCTTCCGAAATTAAAGAAGCTGTGGACCTGGGGTTTGTAGCCGGGTTTTCTCAAGATAATACCTTTCGACCACAACTTGCTGTTACCAGAGAGCAATTGGTATCTTTAGTTTGGGAATCCTTGAAATGAATACAAGGTGCTAATATCACATTTCCTAGCTATGTTTCTATCCCTCCCTATAGCGACGTTCCTATTTCCCACTGGAGTGCCGGAAAACTTCTATTTGCACGGGACAACAAGATAGTTAGCAGCTATCAAGATGGAACTTTTAAACCTACGCAGCCCGTCACTCGCGCTGAATTGATGGGGGTGCGCCGTCGAGAGGCGGAATTCGGTTTTTCGGCGGGAATGCAGCCAAATTTAGTTGCTAAAGAGCCGTCTAAAACTTTTTTAGAATAACGGCTCATTAATGTCTGAAGGTATTGACGATATTGATCTAGTCTGTCCCTTATACAATCACCTCATTTGTGGGTTAATAGTTATATGTTGTACTCTTGTCAAGAACGGGCAAGATGCCCGTTCCACAAAATTTGATTTTATTGTGGAACGGGCATCTTGCCCGTTCCTAAAAAAGTAATTGAGCCTGGTGCAAGATATCAGTTAATCAGGACTGTAGTCTTTACGACAAACCACTTCGTAATCAGGACTTTAGCTCTCATCATATCGTTTACTTGGGTTTCTTCTTAGATGGCTTTTTAGGAGTTTTCTGGACGGGGATTGTCTCTGATTCTTGCTGTGCGATGTCTGGGGTTACTTTACACAAGTCGTTTAAGGAAAGTTTTTGCTGCGATTCGAGTTCGTTTAGCAAGTTTGAAGCTGTTTCTAATATTTGCTTTCCCTGTCGGACTTGAATAGTAGTTTTATTTTCGATCGCATCTATCAACACAAAAATCGAGACTGTTTGCCAAATATCTAAATCGTCGCCGACGACATCGCAAGCAGAGACAATTTTGCCGTTTTCTGGGACGTGAATTCCTAAGCCGGAAGCTTGAATTAACGGCTGGATTTCTGCTATACTTAAATCCGCAAGGTCTGTAATTTTATGTTCTAGGGATATTAAATCTGCTAAATCTGGCAAGTTGACCGATTCTGTCGCTAAAGGATCAAATTTAAAGGTAAGAGTTTGATTCAGCGGATCGGAAATGGCATAAATTGATTGAATTTGCGATCGACTAACCGCACCTTTAGCAAAAAAATCTCTACCTTGCGGGGCGATCGCAATTTGCCCATTTTCAGCCACCTCCAAGCTTTCCAAACTAACCAGAGTCGCCGCCGTAGTCTTCACAAAAATCTCATCCAAACCCAGCAAATCCGCCAATTCCTTCAAAGTTGGCGCAGGTTCAAACTCAACGCCCGCCCGCAAAATGAACTCTTCCAACACGTTAAACTCGCGCGGTTCGCTAATCGCCACCTCCAGCGGAGTTTGGCGGATTGCAAAGCGGAATTGACGCGCCGCCAACACCGACAAACCCGGATTTTGTTGCTCAATCTGTTCGGCTAGCGAACTTAAATTCGAGTCAATTGGTTTAGTTGAGGACGCTAGAGACATCTACGAAACCTCCGCAGTGACGCACCGTTTTTGAAACTTCCTGATACATTTTCCCCACTGTACCTGTTTGTTGGGTAAATAAATCGTGGCAGCCGACAACTACTAGCAATTCTTGAGCCCGGGAAAATGCCACATTCACCCGTTCTGGTTCCTTAGCAAATCCAATATCGCCCCTAACATTATTACACACAGTGCTGACAATAATTACAGGTCTTTCCATGCCTTGAAATATGTCAACCGTACCAGTGCGGATACTCAAAGCAGGGAATCTATCGCCTTCGATTCTGTCTTTAATTGCATTTAATTGAGCAGCATAAAAAGTGATGATTCCGATTTCTTTTGGCGGTTCACCCTCGGCAACTTTGGGCCGCCAAGCTGTGTCCATTTGTTCGCACAAACGCTCGATCGCATCAATCTCCTTGACGTTCAACCGCGAAGTACCCTGTTTTTCCTCTTCAAACCCTTGTCCCATGGGCATTTTCACCCACAGAATGTGATTATTTTCTTGAATGATTCTACCTGCGAGGTTGTGGGCGCGCTTGGTGTCAGCTTCCTGAATGCCACAGTTGAGTTTTTGCTGGTAAAACTGATTGATTGCGCCCATGATTTGTGGGTGCATTCGATACTGAGTTGTCAGCATTTTTTTGATGCTGTCGCTGGCATTTTCAAACAAAACTTTGAACAGCGATTCTTTGATAAAGCTAAGTTCGTCTCCGGTACAGCCGATGTCTTCGGCAATATCGTCGATCGTACTTTGATTAAACATCGGCGGCAATTGCCTGTGATCGCCCACTAATACTAACTTTCTGCCTTTCAAAGCGGGAATTAATAACTCTGGGGGAGTGCATTTGCTAACTTCGTCAATGATGACTGCATCAAAGCTGGGAAAGTTTTTAGTAAAATCGAAACTGGCAGCTTGCACGCAAGTAATGCCGATTACGTTGGCATTGTCAATATAAATTTGCTTTAAATCGTTGCGGTCTTTTTCTGATGGATTGCGGAGTTTTTGAATCCAATCATTTACAAAGTTTTGAGAACGATTTAGGGCGGTTTCTTCTTGCTCTAATTTCCGCTGCCAGGTTTTGAATAAACGGTTAATTTTGTTCAGAAAAGCTACACTAAATAATCCTGTATTCGGAACTTCGGGCTGGTATTGACTGGGGATAGTTTGCCATACTGACTCCCACCAATTTCTCTCAAGAAGTAATGCTGGTGTTGGTTGCTGCTGTTGGAGTTGAGCGTTAATTTCGCTTAACTCTGCTTGAAGTTGAGCGAGTTGCTGCTGCGAAGTTGCAGCCGCAATTTGTAGCGGGGATAAATGCTCGTCAAGGGTGTTTTTGATGGTTTCCAAAACCCCAAAAGGATCTAACTCAGCAATGGATTTTTCAAGCTGAAGCGCGCTTGCTTTCCAAGCCTCAACTTGCTTGACAAACTGCTGCGGCTGCTCCCAAATATTCGATTTTTGGGCGAGATATTGTTCGGATAAAATCCGCAATTTTTCAGGTACATGGGGCTGCTGGACAATTGCTTGCAACAAATTAGTAACTTCGCTAATTTTTAAGTTAGCCTCTTGCTGCGCTGTTTCTACCTGAAGTTTAGTGGCGGCTATTTCCTGCTGGCTCAAGGTTTGACCGATTTTATCTAATAACTGTTGCTGTTTGATAAGCTGCTGTTCGGTTTCGGTTTTCAGGGGAACCACGCACTGACGGGCATTGGCGAGGATACTGTGCAGCAATTCTTTGACTAGGCGATCGAAGGTAGCCTGGATATGATTTGGCTGCAATGATTCACTGTAAAATTGTTGAATGCTAGCTAAGAAAGTGCGAGCTTTTTCGATGATGAATTTGCGCTGACTTTGGCTAACTTGAGAATAGCTGGCGAAGTCTTTGGCTAGTTGTTGCCACTGTGTACGATCGCCCGCAGAGAGCACGATCGGCGTTTGACTCAAATTTAGGTGCAAAAACTCGCTAAACCGGAACTGTTGCCCTTGTATATCCTTAAAACCTGCGCTTTCTTCGTGGGCTACCGCCTTTTGCAACCGATCCAAATCGGGCAAATTGATTTTGCATTTGGGCGGCACGATCGGCAATTTGAGCGATCGGGCAATTTTCAACAATCCTGCGGGCAATTCTACCATATCATCCGTGAGCATTGCGCCCGTTTCCCAGCAATTTTTTACGACTTCATAAAGTCCCGTATCTGCTGTCTCAATCCACTGTGCAACGGCGACAACAACTGCTGCAATTTCCGCTTTTCGCAGTTCCAAATTCTTGATTTTCAGTTCGAGATTGTGGCGGTGTGTCTGATTTTGCCGATCGCCCAATTCGAGTTGATTCACAGCCTCCGACATCTGCCGCGACACCCGCAACGACTCTGCAACCGCCGACATAGCGTGACAAACATCATCAGCGCGATCGAATGCCGTCTTAAATTCCGATATTTGCGCTGCTACAGTTTCCTGCAGCCAAACCGCAATCCCAAACGCGCCGCAAGCAGGGCGATCGAAACCTATTTGAATAGCATTGCTAGTGGCAATCCGAACATTTGCCATAAAGTTTTCTATTAAAACATTGCCTTCTGAATAGGGTTTTAACCTCGGCATAAACTCGGCAACTTCTGGAGATTCCCAGTTAACTTGCGGCGCATCCAGTAGATTCTCTAGCCCCGAAACCACACATTCAATCTCGCTTTTTTCGGTTAAAATCCGTTCATAATCGGCTGCTTGTTGGTTGCACTTTTCCTCAATATTTGCTTTGCTGTCGTGCAGGTGTTTTAGTTCATTAAAAAAATCTCTTTCGGCGGCACAGTAGGCGGTAAATCGCTCTGATTCTGCCACCAACTGCCGCAAAGTTTTGACATTAGTCAGGCGCTGCGAGAGCTTTTCTTCGCAGTCAGTAGCCGTATTTTGTAGCCAAGTGCCGATCGCATTTTCCTCCAAAAACGGCTGCCCTTCTTCCTGCACCTTATGAGCTTTTCCCTTCCGCAAAGCCCGAATCGCCGGATTGTGAACTAACCGACTCAAAGCATTGTCTACAGCCAAATTTGCTTGGGAAGCAATGAGTGTTTTCCCACCCTGACGGGCAATTTGATAGCAAATCTCCGCAATCACAGTCGTTTTGCCCGTTCCCGGCGGGCCTTGAATCAAAATTAAATCCCGCGCCGAAAGCACCGTTTCTACGGCAGCAAGTTGATCCTCATTAGCATTGCGATTTAATAAGTTTTCCCGATCCAATTTAATCAGTTTTTCTGGGATTCTCGCCTGAGAAGAGTCGAATAAAAACTCACTCAAATAGGGATTTTGAGCGCGACCATCTGTCAGCATTTTTAAAGCTTTTTTCTTGCGTTCGATCTGACTGATATCGCCCGCAGCCTCAAAATACAAGAATCCTTGTTTGGGCATTTGATATCTGCCGCCCGCCATGCGATCACCTAAATCAACATCTAACTTAATGCGTAATTTACCATGTTCAAAGTCAATTTCAGCGATGCTACCCAATGTCTCTCCATCTCGGCTGCTTCTGCTTCCGGGCGGCGAATCAAACAGAATAATTTCTTCATTTCGCGCCTTTTTTAGCCTTTCGCGAAAGTCGCCCAATTCTAAGGGATTTTCCTCGTAGCCATCAAGAGTTGCGGAATTACGCTCAATTTCAAAAGTGACGATTTTGAAGCCGGAACCGTAATTGTGTCCTCGGAAAGGTACGCAAAATTGACGCGCTTCCGCGATGCGTTTTTCCACATTTAAAAAAGTATGCCAAACTTTTAGTTGTTCGGTAGTTGGTATGTGCCTGTCGTCCCAAAATGGCATTTGTTGGACGCGGGCGATCGACTTTGCAGGAATTGGCGATCTACTGTTAGCCAAAAGTCGCAACTGAACCGGCAAAGAATACCCATCTTTCCTCCCTCTGGGAACCGCCACTAAACCCGCATCCAGCAGTTTTAAACCGCCGATTCCGTCTTCACAGCGTACAGTTGTTAACAACCGCAAAGTGCGATCTGCTTTTTGCAACAATTCGGGTAATTCAAAATCATCTCCATCCGTAGCAAGCAGCAATTCCCAGATTTCTTCTTCCGAAAATCTCTCATTTACCTTTTGGCGACGCACGTAGAAAAGATTGTGGGATTTGCCAGCTATCTCCGACATCAGAATTTCCGCACGCTCTTTGCATTCCCAATCGCAATATTTCGCTAAAGCCGCTTCTCCTTCTATATCCCGAATAAACTTATTAATTGTGCGCTCGCCACTAAATTTATATCCCCAATCTTCTGTTACTAAAGATGGCATATTTTGATTTTAGATTTTAGATTTTAGATTGGATTTAAGATTAGCACATCGGAACTTGTGCCGACAGAACCGCGACATCCCAAAAAAAATTAAGGTGTGCACTGCACACCCTAAGAGCATCGCAAATTACCGTACAGGCAACGGGCGATCGTATTAAACAGTTGAGAATCAAAAGGGCGAACGATGGGACTTGAACCCACGAATGGTGGTACCACAAACCACTGCCTTAACCACTTGGCTACGCTCGCCGTATCAGTTTTAACTATAGCACCAGATCTCAGCACAAGTCTAGGGGTAAGGCAAAAATATTTTGAAATATTTTTGAGCGTCCCTGAACCGGACAGATCGATTGTGCATTAAATTCCAGGCACAGTAAGAGTTTAGCACAATTTTCGGTCTGTGCGATGATCGCACAGGGCGATCGGCAATTATCTCGCCCCCAGCACTCAATCGATTTTAGATTTTAGATTTTAGATTTTAGATTTTAGATTTTAGAATTGACCCCACGGATAAATTCGGGGGCTCCTTTATCGGATACAGGTTTTTTATGTCTCCACGGATGAACCCGGGGGCTTGTATCCTGGATGCTTTCGGTCATGGGGCGTGGGTTCGGCAGCTCTGGCCGCGTCCCGATTCGATCCAGCGCATTAAAATAGCCTTATCAGCCCAGGCGCATCTACAGTCCAGTTTGATAAAACTCACCTCTGACACCATTTTTAAGAACAGGCAAGATGCCTGTTCCACAAAGAATGAATTTCTTTTAGGGTGGGATCTTCTAGCCCACCCCTAAAAGCCTGATTGAGAATGGTGCAATATCTCAGATGAAATGCTTGTGGGGTGTCCCGCCCGCCCGAAAAATACAACGCCAGAAGCGGGACAGCTTATCCCACACCGCATGAGTTATCAACCATCCCTTTTCTCTCTCTTCTCTTTTCCCTATTCCTTCGCGTCGCTTCGCGTCTTCGCGGTTCGTTTAAAAAAAACTCTTCTCCGCAATCCAAAATCTAAAATCTAAAATCGATATGAGCTACTGTATCAACCCAGAATGTCAAAATCCTCAAAACTCCCACACCGCCAAATTTTGCTTAAACTGCGGCTTTAACCTCTTGCTGAGACAGCGATATCGCCCGATTGAACTTTTAGGTAGAGGCGGATTTGGTAAAACTTTCCTAGCAATTGATGAAGACATCCCATCTCTACCCCGCTGTGCAGTCAAGCAATTTTATTTTTACGACCGCGACCCCGAAATTTTCAACAAAGCAGTTGAATTATTTCGGCAAGAAGGCGTCCGTTTAGACGAACTCGGACAACACCCGCAAATCCCCACATTATTAGCCTGCTTTGAACAAGAAGGTCATATTTATTTAGTTCAAGAGTTTATAGAGGGGCAGACTCTTAAACAAGAATTAGACAAGAGTGTCTACGATGAAAATCAAATTTGGCAACTGCTGCAAGACTTATTGCCCGTGCTGCAATTTATCCACGACAAGCGCGTCATTCACCGCGATATCAAACCCGAAAATATTATCCGCAGACAGTCGGACAACAAACTCGTATTGATCGATTTCGGCATAGCCAAACTGCTGACTGATTCAGCGATACTCCGTTCAGCAACGCTCATCGGCAGTCAAGATTATGTAGCTCCCGAACAAATGCGCGGCAAAGTATTTCCTGCTAGCGACCTTTACAGTTTAGGGGTTACTTGCGTTCGCCTGATGACGCAAGTTCCTCCCTTGGATATGTACGACTGCAACAACGAGCGCTGGTGGTGGCGCGAGTTTCTCCCCAAAGCCACGAGTATTAGCGACGAGTTAGGTGAAATTTTAGATAAATTGCTACAAACTCGTCTCACTCAGCGGTACAGTTTTGCTACGGAAGTTTTGGATGATATCAAAGCAGCTTTAGATATTCGCCATCAACATTTGCTTTCGCCCAAAAAGCCGATCGCTCCTGCTCTTAATCATAGCGACAACTCTTCTGATCTCAACGCGCTACCAACTCCTGATTCTCCGATTTTACCCACAAATGCCGTAGCCAATTCCGCAGAAAATTTTCCCTTCTCTGTTATTTCAAATCTAGATCATACCCTGATTTCTGCCCGGGGAATTAATTATACCAAACTGCGAGATTTTTTGTCAAACAAAAATTGGAAAGAAGCCGATCGCGAAACTTGGGGCTTGATGTGTCAATCTCTTTCCCAGCAACCGGGAACTCAGCTAGAAATTAGCCAAATTTACCAGATCCCCTGCGAAGATTTGCAAACAGTCGATCGCCTTTGGCTGCACTACAGTCAAGGTCGGTTTGGCTTCAGCGTCCAAAAACAGATTTACGAAAGCGTTAAGGGAGACTATATCAGATTTTGCGATCGGGTCAACTGGCAAACCTACAATTCTGCTACTACTTTAGGGCAGATTAAATTTAGTCAGCAAGCACCAATCGGACACCTCCCCTCTCGCACTTGGGTTGGTGGCGTTCAGTGGCTGCGGCATCTCGATGCCCTGTCAGCAAAATTAACCGAGTGCGACAATAATGCAGCTTGTAAATTGTAATTTGGTCTACCGACTCACTAAGTAAAATTTCATATTTAAACTCTACCTGAAAGCAGAGAAATTTGTCGAGCTAGATGTATCCATCGACCGAGGCTCGGTGCGATCGATTGTCGCACAATGGATGCTGAAGGCGAACACAGATAAAGTCTGCAATCCTTCAGACTTTAACAACCGAACTAAAAAGAGGTACCGATCCATGTTTTTTCATAAAAAAGAATTAATGGCTGCAGTCACAGTAGACGAAGCCAACCCCCGTTTTGCCCAATTGCTGCTAGAACAGTTTGGCGGAGCAACCGGAGAACTCACAGCAGCTTTGCAATACTGGGTGCAGTCATTCCACTGTGAAAATCCAGGGATTAAGGATATGCTTCAAGATATTGCTATCGAAGAATTCAGCCACTTAGAAATGGTGGGCCAACTCATAGAAATGCACACCAAAAACGTTGACCAAACAGAAGCTTACAAAAGCACTTTGTTTGCCGTGCGTGGCATAGGCCCACACTTGTTGGACAGCCAAGGTCAAGCTTGGACAGCAGCTTATATCAACGAAGGCGGGGATGTGGTGCGCGATTTGCGCGCTGATATCGGCGCGGAAGCAGGAGCCCGCCAAACTTACGAAGAGTTGATTAAACTAGCACCGGATATGGGAACGAAAAAGACGTTGCAGTTTCTGCTGACTCGCGAAATTTCTCACACTCAAATGTTCATGAAAGCTCTGGAATCGCTGGGTAAACTCACCGATCCGATGTTCGGCAACATTCCGCCAGATAACACCGTAGATCTCTACTTTAACTTGTCCACAAATGGCAAGGATGAACGCGGCCCTTGGAACTCGGAACCTACTTTCAAATACATCGCCGATCCCGCTCCCCAAGGTTAATTTGTGAGTTGTTTAGGGTGTGGGGCTTATAAGATTTAAGCCCTGTATTAAGTAATTTTTAAGCCGCCCACCTTCTTTTGTAAGGTGCGCGGCTTAGAAGATTTAAGCCCTGTGTTGATTAATTTCCAAGCCGGGTACTTTGCTTTAGTTGTTAGAGGCGCGTGACTCGCAAGCTTCAGGTTGAGGGTTGAGTATTTTTCAACTCACGCGCCCCACGGTGTTATAATTATTTTAAATCCGGCTCGAACATTAACATCAAATCTATATTGAAATTGCGATCGACCTATTTATTAGTTTCTCACGGCAGCCGCGACCCCAGACCCCAACTAGCTTTGGAAAACCTAGGTCAACTGCTGTCTCAAACATTGGCTGACTCATTCCCCGCAGTCGCAACCGCCACCTTAGAACTCGGCCCCGCACCGCTGCACGAACAAATTTGCAGTTTTGGCGAACGTACTTTGTCGCTGGGACTGACAGAATTGCAAATACTGCCTGTATTTTTATTGCCGGGAGTTCACGTCGCTGAAGACATACCGGCAGAGGTGGCAATTGCCCAACAAACTTTTGGTGACAAGCTAAAAATTGCATTGCGCCCGCATTTAGGTTCCCAGGAAGCAGGCTTAACAAAATTGGTGAAAAGTCAGATGGAAGAGGTTGCTTTTCTCCCCAATCTGCTATTGCCAAAATGGATTTTATTATCTCATGGCAGCCGTCGGCCCGGAGGTAACTCGACAGTTGAGGAAATCGCCAGTAAACTCGGTGCGCTGACAGCTTATTGGTCGGTAAAGCCGAGTTTGTCAGAGCAAATTGACAGTTTGGTTCGTGGTGGACAGCAGCAAATAGGGATTGTGCCATACTTCTTATTTAATGGAGGAATTACAGATGCGATCGCCAAAAATGTCGCACAGCTAAAGCAGCAATTTCCTGCGGCGGAACTTCATCTCGCGAATCCTCTAGGCGCAAGTGTACAATTAGCAGACTTAATTGGGAATTTAATTCAAAAATGAACCCCAGAGGCACAGAAGAGGTAAAGGAAGCAAGAAAGATGTCTTTAGGAAAAGTGTATTTAGTAGGTGCGGGGCCCGGAGATCCGGGTTTGATGACCTTGAAGGGAAAAGCTTTGTTAGAGTGTGCGGATGTGGTGATTTATGACGCTTTAGTCAGCCCTCAAATTTTGGCAGCAATCAACCCCCAAGCAGAACGAATTGATGCCGGAAAACGCAAAGGGCGTCACTCGTTAATGCAGGACGAAACCACTCAGTTAATGATAGAAAAAGCTGGAGATAATGCGATCGTAGTTCGTCTTAAAGGCGGCGATCCGTTTATCTTCGGCCGCGGTGGCGAAGAAATGGAAGAGTTGGTAAAAGCTGGAGTGTCAGTAGAAGTAGTCCCCGGCGTAACTTCTGGGATTGCTGCCCCTGCTTATGCGGGAATTCCTTTAACACATCGATCGTACAGTTCCTCTGTCACCTTTGTCACCGGCCACGAATCAGCGGGCAAATATCGACCGGAGGTAAATTGGCAGGCGATCGCCCGCGGCTCCGAAACCATTGTAGTATACATGGGAATCCACAATTTGCCTTATATTATCGGTCAGTTAACAGCAGCCGAATTGAGTGCAGAAACGCCCATAGCGTTAGTGCGCTGGGGAACGCGGCCGGAACAAGAAGAATTGATCGGGACTTTGGGTACAATTGTAGAGCAAGTTGAGGCTGCCGGATTTGCAGCACCTGCGATCGCGGTCATCGGAAATGTTGTCAATTTGCACTCAATATTGTCTGGCTGTCGGCCAGTTTCTCAGACTCTAGGATAAGCGCAGAAATTCCCCCTAAATCCTCGTAGGGTGCGCCGGGCCGCGCACCTTACTGCTAAATCTTTTTTGGCGATTAGTTATGCTCGCCAACAACTAACAACCAACCACTAACTAATGACTAATGACTAATGACTAATGACTAATGACTCAACGCGCCACCTGCCGCATATATTCCCCCCACAACTGAGCGGCATTTGAACTACCTCCCCCAGTCGGAGAATTATCATCATTTCCCAACCAAACTCCAGTCACCAGTTGCTGACTCGGAATATAACCGACAAACCACAAATCTCTATTATCATTAGTCGTACCTGTTTTTCCAGCTTCTCCCAACCCCAAAGCAGCACTGCTACCCGTACCTCCCCGCACAACACCTTGCAGCATATCAGTCATCGTATCCGCTACGGCTTCCGAAACTAACTGCCGATTGGCAATGCCATCTTTTTGATACTCATAAATCACCCGGCAACTCTTAAAATCATTTCGATCTTTGCAATCGCTGCTGTCAATAATTCGCTTAATTACGTGGGGGCGATTGCCCAAACCCCGATTTGCCAAAACCCCGAAAGCACCCGTTAATTGCAACACATTAACTTCACTTTCACCTAATACTAAACCAGGGTTAGAACGCAGTTCCGAAGTAATTCCCAAACGTCTTGCCATTCCCACTACATTGTCTAAACCGACATCTTGTGCAATTCTCAAAGCAACTGCATTTTCCGACTGTGCTAAACCCCGATACATATCCGCACTGCCGCTGGTTCTTTCGCAGCCGCTGTAACTTTGTCCGCCCCAGGAAAGGGGAGCGCAAGAATAAGTTTTATCGGGTGAGATTCCCCGTTCCAGGGCCGCTGCATAGGTGAAAATCTTAAATGTAGAACCAGGCTGTCTCAAAGCTTGAGTAGCCCGATTAAACTGACTTTTCAAGTAATCTACGCCCCCAACTAAAGCTAAGACTTCCCCGGTTGTACTATTGAGAGTTACCACGGCTCCTTGAGAAAAACCTGCACTGGCTCCGGCATTTTCAACAGCATTTCTGAGGGAAGCTTCAGCCACTTTTTGCAGGCCGGGATTCAAACCTGTTTCTACAATAAAATTGCCTTCTCTGGCTAACTGCTCCCCCAGCAAAAACTCCAATTCGTCAAATACATAACTGTAGAAATAAGGAGCGATCGTACTTTGCAGATATTGGCGGGCTTTAGGATTGATCTCAATTCGCGATCGCCTTGCGCGATCGGCTTCTTCCTGAGAAACCGTCCCCAGTGCCCGCATCCGTTCGATCACTCGATCGCGGTACTGTACCGCCAACTGATAATTTTGAATCGGATTAAAACTGTTGGGAGCAGGCAAAATCCCTGCCAAAGTTGCCGCCTCTGACAAAGTTAAATCCCTCGCCGACTTCCCAAAATAAAACCGAGCCGCATCCTCAAAACCGTAAAGGTCAATTCCCAAAAACACCCGATTTAAATAAGTCAGCAACAGCTCATCTTTGCTGTAATAATTCTCCAGTTTCAACGCAACTACAGCTTCCCGTAACTTACGTCCTGCCGAATCTTGAGTTCCCACATAATCTCGAAACAAACTTCTCGCTAACTGCTGCGTCACAGTGCTTCCGCCTTCGCGAATTCCTCCCCCGCGAACGTTGGTCAAAAGCGCGCGCAAAACTCCGATCGGATCTACTCCCAAATGCCAATTGTAGCGACTGTCTTCCGAAGCAAGTACCGCCTTGGATAAATAAGGCGAAAAATCCTGTAATTGCTTTAATTCTAAGTGAGCGTTATTCTGAGGAGGACGCAGGGGAGTTTGCCCATCGCGGGCGTAAACAATCACGGGGCCATTGATACTTCTTGGCAGAGGCCGCACTTGAAACTTTGTCGATTCCATGCCTACCAACACGGCAATCACAGCGGTGATTCCACTGACGCTGTAAAAGCTGTAACGCACAAGTTGCAAATACCAAGGCGGCGGATATACAAACTGAATTCTGACAGCGGCGGCTAGTTCCGGCGGCCCTAAAGTGAACACGTCTCCGTGACGCAGGGACATACTTTTAACTCGCCTTTTGCCATTGTAAATGCCGTTTGTGGAGTCTTCATCTTTGATGACAAAAGGAGTCCGCCGCCGAGTATCGCGCGACAGGGATAAGTGGACGTGACTGACAACGGGATTGCGAACTACTATATCTGAAGATTTGGACGATCGACCTAACAAATATCGATCGCCCAACAGCGGATAAACCTCAGCTTTAGCTGCACCAGCATCCTGTACCCACAATTCGGGTACTTTGGCATTAGGTTTCAGCGCTAGCTGGTTAAAATTAACCTTAGCAATAGTCTGGACTGCTTGGGTAATCGCACCCAAGACGGTTTGAGGTTTGCGGGGCGGCGGCGGTGGGGTCATATTTCGCTGTGCACTACGATCGAGCGATCGGCTCTTGCACCATTCTACTCGCAACTTTTGGCTAATTTCACGATCGGCTCACACTCTCTTAGCGATCGTCGGCTAGTGGCGCTCGATTTTGGGGTTATTGGTGAACCCGCAATGCCAGCAGTTGATTGAGCAAATCTCCACCCAACCACCAAAAATCTTCATCTGACAACGCCGGATTAAATTCTCATATCAACTCCGCTAGCATCGGAATTGTAAAATGGAATCAACAGTCAAGACTCAACTATCATTCAGTTTTTCGACCCCGAGTTAACAGTCAACAGTCAACAGTCAACAATAATTCCGGTGCCACCGGAACTTATATCATAAACTGGCCAAAAAATTCACACTATCGATAACAGTTATCCCCGATTTACCAACACAATTCGCATAATTAAAACCCCCCTTGAAAAAGGGGGGTTAAAAGCCGAAAATCAGCTTGATTCTCCTTACATCGAAGAACCCAAACCGGCATAAGCACCGTAGAAGAAAAGACTCACAATGCTGAGAACACCGAGGCCTGCAACAGTAGCTACCAGCCACAAAGGAATTCTGCCACTTTCACTAAACATAGCCATCACCTCACTAATTTACAGCTAAACAAATTCGATGGAACTATCGAAAGCAAACTCAGACACCAGTTAATTAAAGAAATAACTGGAAAACAAAATACCCAAAACAAAAATCAGCAACAAACCCAAATACAAAGAAGTCCGGTTTAACTCAACAGGCTGCTCGTTGGGATTAGGAACGCGCTCAGGCATTGTAAACTCCTATCGTTGAATAAATTGCATTGCTGCGATCGCGCCCAAAAAGAAAATTGTTGGGACACCTAAAGTATGAACTGCCAACCAGCGCACCGTAAAAATCGGATACGAAATTGGCTCATTATTTGGGGTTCTGCTCGTCATTTTTCCAAATCCTTGTTAAATTACTTGGCGTTAATGAACTGATCTACTTGTTTCTTAGCTTCAAAGCGATCCGAAATAATCGGCACTTCTTCCCGCTGCTGTGTGAAATACTGGTTAGGGCGAGGAGTTCCGAAAGCATCGTAAGCCAAACCCGTTTGCACAAACAGCCATCCAGCAATAAACAAAGCCGGAATGGTGATGCTGTGAATTACCCAATAACGGATACTTGTAATAATGTCCCCAAACGGACGTTCTCCAGTTGTACCAGCCATTTAGAATCCTCCTTTCAACAACAAATTGACAGACAATCTCTATTACTATTCTACTATCAAGCAGCTTGCGCGGAACCTTGATATTTAAGTAAAGTACCGCTCGCGCCGATCACAAATCCGCGATCGGGGCCCATAAAGACAATCCTGTAAAAATTAGCCGGAACATCTTCAACTTCGCGGTCTTTTAGCCAAGTTTTCCCGCCGTCCAAACTGCACAGCAAATTGCCGCCGCCGCCGGCTACCCAAACTTCATTATCAGTCCGGTAAGCCATGTCCAGCAAACCCCAACTCGCCTTGCGATCGGGAAAAAACGGTTTTCCCCAACCTTCAGGATTGGACGGGTCACTAAACTGAATTTGACCGCCGCGGGCGAGCATCCACAAACGCCCATCCTTGGTAAAGCCCATATTTTGCAGGCGGCGAGAACTATTGCGGTTGTGAGGTTCCCAAGCTTCTTGTCCGGGCTTCCACACGGAGTAGAAATTGCCCTTCGAGGAAACCGCAACATACTGCCCGTCTTCAGAACGGTTGATATTGCGAACTACCCCAAAAGAATCCTGCACGACAGCTTTCCAATTTTTGCCGCCGTCAGAAGTCCGGTAAATCGCCCCCACATCGGTCGTCATCTCGGCGGAATTCGGGCCCAAAGCCGCGATCGTACTCGGAGAACCTGGCAACTGACTGCTCAAAGCAATCCGCGTCCAAGACTTGCCCTCATCGTTCGTGTGGAGCAAAACTGAAGGCTGGCCGACAATCCAGCCTTCGGAACCCGAAAAACTCACCGACGCAAAACGCGATCGAGGATCGTCGATATCCAGTGCTATAGACTTCCAGCTAGTGCCACCGTCAAGGGTTTCGAGCAGAGTCGCCTCAGAACCCACAACCCAGCCGTGCTGAGGATTGCCCGTAAAGGCAATATCCTGCAAATTAGCTTCCGTCGGCAAGGAAATCACTTGCCAGGGGTTGTAACTCACAGAACCGATGGTGCTGCAACTCGTACAGATGAGCGCAGCGGCCAATAACATTACAATTCGTTGCCAAAATCTCACAATCGTTTTACTGCAAACCATACATACTAAGTAACAACAAGAAACCAACGACCAAGCCGCCAAAAATCAGCAAACTTTTCTGACCTTCGGTCATGCCGTTGACACCGACACCGTAGCGCTGATTTGCCTTAAATCCCGATACCCCTTCCTGCTGACCGAGATTTTGAAACACCGACTTGCGCGCCCCGCAAACGGGACAGACCCAAGTTTGGGGCAAATCTTCAAAAGCCGTGCCAGGGGCAATGTCATTTTTAGGATTCCCTTTTTTCGGATCGTAGACGTAGCCGCAGGCGCGGCACTCGTGCCGATCGAGGGTTTTGGTTTCAGTGGCTCGATCGCTCATAGCTCAAAAAGAGTAGGTAAGCTAATCTTAAAATATACATTAAAAATTATTGCAGAAGATGGAGGATTAATCTCAACTAACTCGTAATTTTAGCTACCCAAAATCTATATAATGTAACAGACAAGTTACAGAACCCTTTCACCTAGGCAGTAATTATTCACCGTGTTTGCACTCAGCGGCTACGAGTATTTCTTAGGCTTCCTGTTAATTTCCAGCCTAGTCCCTATCCTCGCCCTCACGGCGTCTAAGGTACTGCGCCCGAAAAGTCGTCCCTACGACCGACGCACTACCTACGAATCCGGCGTCGAGCCGATCGGCGGAGCCTGGATTCAGTTCAACATCAGATATTATATGTTTGCCCTAGTCTTCGTCATCTTCGACGTAGAGACCGTCTTCCTCTATCCTTGGGCGGTTGCTTTCAACCAGCTAGGACTGTTGGCTTTCATCGAAGCCTTGTTTTTTATCACGATCCTCGTTATTGCTCTTGTCTATGCATGGCGCAAAGGAGCCTTGGAATGGTCTTAAGTTCTGACAAATCACAAAAAGCGCTGATCAACCCAGTCGAGCGCCCGGAAGTCACATCGCAACTCTCAGAGAACGTCATCCTGACAACAGTGGATGACCTCTACAATTGGGCGAGACTTTCCAGCCTGTGGCCGCTGCTTTTCGGCACAGCCTGCTGCTTCATCGAATTTGCAGCTTTGATCGGATCGCGCTTTGACTTCGACAGATTCGGTCTAGTACCGCGATCGAGCCCCCGGCAAGCCGACTTGATCATCACCGCCGGCACAATTACCATGAAGTACGCCCCCATCTTGGTGCGGCTGTACGAACAAATGCCGGAACCCAAATACGTCATCGCGATGGGCGCATGCACCATCACCGGCGGAATGTTCAGCATGGACTCCCCCACAGCAGTCAGAGGCGTTGACAAACTGATTCCCGTAGACGTGTACATCCCCGGCTGTCCCCCCCGCCCTGAAGCGATTATTGACGCAATTATCAAACTGCGGAAAAAAATCGCCAACGATTCCATGCAAGAACGGGCCAATTTGCTGCCAACCCACCGCTACTACACCAGACCCCACAAAATGAAGGTAGTAGACGACATTTTGGACGGCAAATATTTGTCAATTCCCGGCCGGATGGCGCCGCCGAAGGAATTGACCGAAGCAATGGGAATGCCAGTACCACCGGCTTTGCTTGCAGGACAAAAACAGGAGGTAAACCGTGGCTGAGACAGAAACCTCAATTGTTGAAGCCGGGAAGGTTTCCCAGTGGTTGACTCAGAATGGCTTTGAACACGAAGCTTTAGCGGCCGATAATTTGGGCGTGGAGATATTAAAGGTCGATCGAGACTTCTTAATTCCGATGTCAACAGCACTGTATGCCTACGGGTTTAATTATATGCAGTGCCAGTGCGCCTACGACCAAGGGCCGGGACAAGATTTAGTCAGCGTCTACCACTTGGTTAAACTGACAGACAATGCTTCCAAGCCTGAAGAAGTCCGCGTCAAAGTATTCGTACCCCGCGAAGATCCCAGAGTGCCATCAGTATACTGGATTTGGAAAGCAGCCGACTTTCAAGAGCGGGAATCCTACGATATGTACGGCATTGTGTACGAAGGACATCCGAATCTGAAACGGATTTTGATGAACGAAGATTGGGTAGGCTGGCCGCTGCGGAAAGATTACATTTCCCCTGATTTCTACGAATTGCAAGACGCTTATTAAGGGAGTTTTGCGAGGGCGGGTGTAGAGCATAAAATTTGACTTTTGGGGTTAAGTTTTATGCGAAACTCGCCCTCTGTTTTTTTTAACTGGTTCCTCAGCTCTGCCTGGGAACCGATGTCCAAAAACGCTATTTTCAAAAAAGTATTAGTATGGTTTACGAAACTGCTGGTTTAATAGCTTTACTAAGCATAGTAATAGTTTACCTGCAACTTCGCAGGGGTAAGAACAAACCAGAGGATAACAGGCCCGAAGCACAGACAGTTGAGCTTAGGCAAATAAACCAGCAGTTACAACAAGCAAATAACCTATTTACCGCCTTTATAGTTCAAATCCTGGCAAGATTTAAGCAAAAAGAGGCAGAACTCAAGGCAGCTACTACTGAGAACAATTCTTTGAAGCAGACGGTTCAAAGCCTACAACAACAGTTAGCAAGCGTTGAGAGCGAAAGAGATGAAGTAAGGAAAATTTCAACAAATCTTCGTATTGAAAATATTTACTTTGAACAAAAAATTGAAGAACTAGAAGCTCATAAAAAAGTTCTTATTCAAGAATTGGGGGGTTCTCTCAGTAGTCAAGATATAGAGTTTATAACGTGGGAATTTTTAATCGAGAAAGTTAAAGAGGTTACTAGCCAGCTTAATGAAGTCATAGCCCTAAATCAATCCCTCATTAAAACAAATACGGATTTACAGCAAGAAATAGACGTTCTGAGAAGAGACTTAAATCAAGTTAAAGATAATAATACTAGATTGACACAAGATAATCTACAACTCCGAGCTAGCCAAAACTCTTTAGAGTCAGAAATAAGACGAGAACTAGACCGAGTTCAACCTTTAGAGATAGATAATAACCAGCTCCAGCAAGAAAAAACCCAATTAGAAAGAAAGGTTTATGAGTTAAATTTATTAAACTCCAATTCACGTCAATTAGAAACAAAAGTTAAGCAACTAGAAGAGAATGCCAGAGAGCTAGAAAAAGCCAAAATAAGTTTAGAGCTACAGCTAGAAAGAAAGGTTTATGAGTTAAATTTATTAAACTCCAATTCACGTCAATTAGAAACAAAAGTTAAGCAACTAGAAGAGAATGCCAGAGAGCTAGAAAAAGCCAAAATAAGTTTAGAGCTACAGCTTAAGGACGAGAGAAATAAAGTTGCACTTCTTGAGGAAAAAATTAAGATTTTGGAAATTGAAAATGGGGATGAGGAAATTAATCTGCTGCTTGCAAAAATAGATCAACTAAAGGAGATAATAAAAAGACTTCGAGATGGTCATCATGATGAAATAAATTTATTAAAATATTATAATAATTTAGTTTATTTCGTTCAAACATTTTTAGGAACTTCAGGTAGAGAGGAATTAGATGATTGGGGAAAAACAGAAGAGTTTTACATAGAACTTATCAGTAGACTTTGTTTTATCGATACGATACTCGTAACTAAAATTAGATCCTTGGAATATAAATTCCATCCCGTTTATAAGGAATATATTGCTGTGGGTTTAGCTGATAGGTTTAGCTATCCCGGTAAATTTTTGTTTTGGAGTAATGGCGAAATGTGGTCGGAACTAAGTTATTTATTTAATAGTAAGTTGTAATTCATAGTTTATAAATCTAACCGATGAGTTCCAACGAGCGCAAAAAAAACCCAGAAGACGGGGACTTTGAGATGAGATAAACGGAGGGCTACTTATTCGTATCAGCAGTGCCTGGAGGTTATAAAAAAAAGTGGAAAATAATACAATTAAATTACTAGATGTCGTTGCATTGACAGTTGACATTCCTGAATACAATCTGTGGCGCGGACAAGTAGGGACTGTAGTTGAACTGTTGGCTGATGGTGCAGCGTTTGAGGTTGAATTTAGCGATCGCAACGGACGCACTTATGAATCTGTCGGGTTGTATCCAGAGCAAATCATGGTGTTGTATTTTGAGCCAGCATCACCTGATATCAAACCCGAAATGGTTACAGCATAAGCGGCACAATAACTTACGGACTTTATAAAAAATTGTAATTTATAACTGCAGATGCACGCAGATAAACGCAGATAGATAGAGATATAATTTATATTATCGGTGATTCTGAAAACCTATGACTCAAGCTTTACCCAAACTCGTAAACTTCGAGGAATTTGTGGAGTGGCTACCTGAAAATTCGGCGGTACGCTACGAACTGCATAATGGAGATATTGTTGAGATGGCACAACCAGTAGGCGAACACGAGGAAGTTATAAGCTTTCTTGCAGTCGAAATTCCTGTTGAAATCAAACGTCTGGGATTGCCCTACGGTATCCCCCGCCAAGTGATAGTTAGACCTCCTGAAAAAGATTCTGGTTATTTGCCTGATGTGTTGGTGCTGAATCGTGGAAATCTGGCGAACGAAACATTGTGGAAAAAACAATCTATCCTAACTTGGGGTGCATCGATACCGTTGGTAATTGAGGTTGTGTCAACCAATTGGCGCGATGATTACTATTTGAAATACGCTGATTATGAAGAGATGGGTATCCCTGAATATTGGATTGTGGATTATGCTGCGTTGGGTGGACGCAATTTTATTGGCAATCCTAAACAACCGACAATTTCTGTCTGTAACTTGGTTGATGGTGAATATCAAATCCTCAAGTTTCGAGAGAACGATCGCATTGTGTCGCAAACTTTTCCTGATTTGAACCTCACTGCAAACCAGATTTTTCAAGCTGGTTTAGTGTAAGCTGATATCTTACAGATTGGGATTTTTTAACCGCAGATGCACGCAGATAAACGCAGATGAGCTCACAGGAATTTCTTATCAAAAGCAAAGAAACCGGGTTTTTGACCTCGCAAAAAAACCCGGTTTCTGACTACTCGTGCGTAAGCCTTATAAACGTAAAATATCGTTTACGGTTGTTTCTGAATGATTAAACCGCAGAGAACACAGAGGACACTGAGTCAGAGATTGAGAGAGATGATTAATTTCGATGTCAATGGATTTGAGATCGGAACATTTGTCATAGCAATCCGCGATAGCGAATAAACACCAACATCACCGCCCACGATCCTAATGCGACTTTGACTGCAACCAGGATATTCAGCAAGGGGAGAATGCCACCGCTGAAAAGCGTGCCTAACTCTCCGTGGGGTAACTCATATCCTGACAGAGTGATAACGGACAATACAATGAAAACAAGTACCGAAACTTTCTCCAAAGTCGCGGCGTGCCAGCGCTGGTAGATTTCTTGCATCCACTGCGGTGATGAGGTAATCGCCACCAAGCCGATTGCAGTTCCCCCCGCTACACCCGCAGCAAAACCACCGCCAGGACTTAAATGCCCGCGAATTGCTAGTTCGATACCCACCAACGCGGCAATCGTCGCTCCCAATCGCGCCAAAATAATCGATGGTTGATCGGTAAACTGATATATGGCGCAGGACGGCTTTTCATTTGCTAGCATAAAACTTGCACCCAAGATGGCGATCGTAAATACCACAACTTCAAAGATCGTGTCGTACAGCCGATTTCGCAAAATGATACCGGAAACCGCATTGGTTACTCCACTATCTTGAACAACCAATTCGACGATCGAACTTTGCTGCGATAACTCCATTGTGGGATTGGCGATTAGCAGCATTTTGACAAACAGCGCTATCCCTGATAAAAAGTAAACCCACTTCATCAATGTTTGTCCTCTGCGTCTGGTGTATTTACATAGGTTAGGGTTGTCCCTGGTGATGAAAGTTCGGTTTGCATGATGTCATAGACACGCCGAACTCTGGTTGCGGTGTTATAAAGTTGCGCTTCGCCGCTGTTTTCCAATAGGCTTTGTGGCGCACAAGCTGCATGAACTTCTTTTTCCCTCAGCGCCCGCTGCAATGCCTGTGTAGTCGCATAGGGAACGAGTTCCAGGCGCATATGGCGTTTCTGAAAAATTGTGCGGATGTCATCTATCAGTTGCTTAAAATCACCTGCGGTTTTGTCGTTTGGTATAGCATCGCCCTCTGTCCCCTCTTCGATTACACCCAGACGCAGCACGAAGGATGAACGCACCGTCACTGCATAAAGTGTAATCGCCAGCAGAGTACCCATCAAGGCTTCGGTCAAGCCCACATCCCCCGCGCCTAAAATTGTATACACCAAGGCGGCGATCGCTCCCAATACCCCCCGCAGTAGCAATGCGTGGTATGGATTGACCTGAAATACCACCATACCAGCAGCTAAGGGTAGCAGAGCGACGAGGACATAAATGTAGCTATTATCGTTCATAGTTACTCCCTGTTTTGGAACAATAGGCCAACACATATCCCAGCATGGTGTTCCAGGTTGCTAAGCAAATGATCGCCAGAATCAGCAGGGGCCATTTATTGGGTATTTGCAGCAGCAATCCGACGACGATCGCGATCGAACCCAGCGTATCTGCTACCGAAAGACTGTGCAGTTTATATAAAACCGATCGCTTCCCAAGTAGGAAAGAAGTACCCCAAAACCAGAAAAAAATCCCTATACCGATGCAGGTATAGCTCAATACATCTATTACGATCATGCTTCACTGATACGTTTGATTATATGTGCCAACAACATCAATCCAGCATTACCCACACTGAGGATAATCGCCGCCACCACACCGATCATCCAATCATCGCGCCAGACGGATATGACGAGAGCGATGATTGCCGCCTTGCTCGAAATACTTGCAAAGGCCAACATTGTCTGCCAGATATCATGATCTTTCCATACCTCGTACATGGGTATGAGCAGAGCCAGAATCATCGCAATTAGAATCAAGTTGTTCAAGTTGTTCAATTGTGTTCACTCCTGATTTTTCTTACTTAGCTAAATCGGAATTATTCATTTCTCTCTTCTCTTCTCTGACTCGGCGCCAAAAGCGGTTAAATCATTCAGAAACAAACTTGAACTAGGTGTTTGATGTCCGTCGCACTCGGTGTACTTCGTAAAAACCCTCTTCGTGATATTTCACAACAATCGTCTTGGGAGTAAAAGTGATCAGGAAGACATCTAGGAAGATCAGCAAGGGCGATCGATGGTTTGGCACTTTTTCCATGATCACATCTTCGTGCCTATGGGGACGGAGGATGAGTTCAAATGCTTCTAAATAAGCTATCGGAATCGCCATGAAGATTTTACCCAACACTCCCAACCATTCCCTCAAAGGTTCCGGGGGTGCGTAGCTGCGCGGCAACAGGAAAGCAATGATGAAGCCGATCGCAATATTTGCCAAACTAAAATCGGCTGTCAGTAGAAACCAGATCGTCAGTCTTAATATTAGCTGTCCAATCATGTTGAGAATGCCATCCAGAATAGTAGGAGCGAAATCAAGCTCATAAAACCGACCAAATGATCGAATTGTTCAAGCATACGTGGCAGTTTGATGGCCGTGCGTTGAAAAATTAGAAAATAGGCTAACCAACCAACACCGATGATGGCGATCGCCTTAAGCATATTTTCCAGCGTATAAGCCTGAACATCAAAAGCATTGGCTGCAATCAGCCCACCTAGCAACAGCAACACCGCAGGCCAAAAACCAGGTTTTGATTTTTTTGCTTCTCCACCACGGGGCAGAAAGATGAATTTAGCAAATAGGATAGCCGTTCCTACTGCTGCTACATTCATGGCGATCGCATAAGCGGGTGTCAAATTCTTCAGAGTCAACATCTTTGCCCCAAAGCCAACCAAAAAGGGAAAGCCTGAGATCGAAAGGCTAGCCACGACTAAGGCAATCCAAAGCGTAGTATTAATCTGCTTTTGTCGCAATTCCTTAAAGTCGCGGCTGGGTAAAGAACCCGCAATCAGGAACAGCGCCGATTTGACCAAGCCGTGGGCGAGGGCATAAAAGCCTGCTACTTCCGGGGCTACGAGAATCCAACCTAACTGTGAAACCGTACTGAACGCCAGCACCCGCTTGGTATCCTTTTCAAAGATGCCATAGAACACGCCCATAAACGCCGCCCCGACTCCGAAAATCTGGACGATTGGTGCCACCTCCTCCACCATCAGCGCGCACCGCACGAGGGGATATACCCCCGCTTTGACCACAATCCCTGACAGCAAAGCCGACACAGGCGTTTCTGATTCCGAGTGAGTTAACGGTAGCCATAACCCCGATACAAACACACCTCCCTTAACCAAGAGTGCCATAAAGATCAGAGCGATCGCCTCTGGGGGCGCTGCACCCAAGCCGGCAAAACTAAACGAATTACTAGCCTTATAAACCAGCACGGCACCGACTAGATAAAACAGCATTGCCGTGTTGCTAATAAATAGATAGCGCAAAGCCACCCAAATCGAGCGATCGGTGCGAGCATAGGCAATCAACAGAAAAGCCGCAATGCCACTGACTTCTAACCCCACATATAAACTGATAAAGTCAGTAGAGGCAAAAGCCGCATTCAGGCTGCCATGCAACATCAGAATTTGTGCATAAAAAAATGCCGTCTTATCTGTGGGCCAACAGTAGATAATCACCGCTGCTGTGACTAAGGCATTGGTTAAGATGAAATAGCCGCTCAAGCGATCGACTAACAACGTGACACTGAAATTATCCAGTAACTGCAGCGTCACCGCTGACGGCATAGCAAAAAGCTGGAACGCATAGGCAGCGGACGCTATCGCGCCGAATATTGCCAGATACTTGGCAAACTTCGGAATCAAATAAATACTAAACCCGACAAAAAACGGGAGTCCAATCCAGGCTAGCGTCAGGGTATTCATGGGGTATTATTCATCTCGATTTCGTTACTTTCTAATGTCGGATTATCTCGTGCCAGCTTCATCACACTGACCAGCATTAAAGCCTGAATCGAAAAGCCGATCACGATCGCCGTTAAGATCACCGCCTGGGGAACTGGATCGGCGTAAGCGACAACATTTTTCCCCTTTGAAATAATTGGTGTCAGCAAGCCTGCTCGCGATGCCACCACCACGTAATAGGCGATAACCCCTGTACTCATGACATCCATACAGACGATTTTCATGAGCAGGTTCTTTTTAAAGATGATACCAAAAAATCCGCAAAATACTGTTGCCAATACCAATGCTTCTAACATGGAAATTGCGTGTTGGATAAGGGGTTTTTGTTATTATATTTGAATGAGCGTATATTATTTATAATGGGCGTCAAGCTCTTTCCCTTACCTGAAACGCAGTCTAGATAAAGGAAAGAGTTTGACGCCCCGTCAGAGCTAAAACCCTTGTCAATTCGAGATCCAAGCAAATTCAAGCTCAAATGGTTTACCGATCTGAGTTTGCAGCCATTTTTGAGCTGATTTTTGTTTAAGTCCCGTTAGCGCATCTGTAGCCTAAAACGAAGTCTGATCGTCCATCAAACCTGGTTTCTGACCACTCCTGCGTCCAAGACTGTTGAATTTAACGGGGTTGAATGTCAGTAACTTCAATCATTCCGCAAAGCTGCGATCGGATCTAAGCGAGCCGCATTCCGAGCCGGCAATACTCCCGCCAATAAGCCTACAGTAAAAGACAGCCCAAAACCTGCCGCGATCGACCATACAGAAACCACAAACGGAAATTTGAACGCTGTCGAAGCCCCAAACGCGATTGCAACTCCCAACCCAATACCCGCCGTTCCCCCCACCGTGGAAACTAAAATAGATTCCGCCATAAATTGAATTAGAATTGCTGCATTAGTAGCACCTACCGCTTTGCGAATCCCGATTTCCTTAGTCCGTTCCACAACAGACACCAACATAATATTAGCAATACCGATGCCTCCAACCACCAAAGAAATTCCGGCGATCGCGCCCACCATAACCGTAAATAAACCGATCACATTACTAAAAGTATTGACTATTTCAGCTTGATTGACAACTCGAAAATCATCCGGTTGTGGCGGATAAATATTGTGGCGCAAGCGCATGATATTTTCCACTTGAAATTGAGCATCCGCTAAATCCGCTTCGCCGGCAGTTTCCAACCAAAAACCCGATATCGCAATCCCCGCTAAAGAATTTCTACCCACAATCCGCGAAGACATATTTTTGAGGGGAATATACACTCTATCGTCCTGATCAGTCCCCCCTACAGACCCCTTGCTTTCCATCACTCCAATGACCTTGTAGCGGTTTCCCTGAATGCGAATATCGGAGGATAGCGCATTAACTCCGGCTCCAAAAAGTTCGTCCCGCACCTTAGAACCGAGGACAACTACAGGCTCAGCAGCATTCAATTCATCCTCGTTAAAAAACCGTCCTTCTTGGGGTTGAATGTTCTTCACATCTGGATAGTTTAAATCCGTTCCCAAAATCGAAGTAAATGAATTTTGTCCGCCGTAAACCACTTGCACTTGGCGCTGCAAATAAGCCGAAATCGCCTTAACAGCGGGAGCTTGTTTGCCGATCGCCCTAGCGTCATCCCAAGTAAGAGTAGTAGCAGAACCGCTTCCCTGACTGACACCGCCCGATCGCGAAGCGCCCGATAAAACCAACAGCACATTTGTACCCAAAGCCTTTAACTGTTCTTCAGTTGATTTTTGTACTCCCTGTCCCACCGAAGTAATAGCAATTACCGAAGATATCCCAATAATTACGCCCAGCATAGTTAAACTGGTACGCAACTTATTATTCCACAGCGCCTCTGTCGCCATGAACGCGATTTGAACATTAGAGATTTTGTTGGTGCGGGGGCGAGTCTGTAATTTCATATTATTATTGATTGGGCATTGGGCATTGGGCATTGGGCATTGGGCATTGGGCATTGGGCATCGGTAATTAAAACTTTCTTCCTTCTTCCTGACATCCGTTACAGAATCCGTTGCCGAACTTTTCCTCCTTCGCGCCCTTCGCGCCTTCGCGGTTCAATAAAAAAATCAAAACCCTAACGCAAGCGCGTTCCCCCACCCGGTTGCAAACCCGGAATCCCACCCGATGGATTTTGGGATCTAGGCCGCAATCCGGGGGGTAAACTAAGCAGCACTTTTTCATCTCCTTTCAAACCCGATCGCACTTCCGTCTTATCATCCACCGTCATACCAGTCTTAATCGGCATAAAAGCAGGTTTACCATCTTCTGGACCCGGAACATAAACCCCCGTTTCCCTTTGTTGGCGGACAATTGCCGCAGTCGGAACTACCAAAACATTTTTGAGTTCACCAGCCTTAAACTCAACATTCACATTCATGCCCGATCGCAGCATTTGTTTATCATCATTAATAATTGCCGCTTTAACCTCAAAACTTGTCACATTTTGCTGGACGATCGACTGAGGCGAAATTTGACTGATTTTACCTACAAAAGTCTTTCCCGCAAAAGCATCAGCTTGAATAGACGCAGCCTGGCCGATCCGAATCTGAGAAATATTTGTTTCTGCTACGTTTGCTACTAATTGATTTTTTGAAGCTAAGGACAAAATCGAAGAAGAAGTCGCCGAAGAAACCGCACTACCTGCCGTAGTGGGAGTCACAAAAGCGCCCGGATCGGCGTACTTGCGAGTAACAGTGCCGGTGAAAGGAGCCCGCAGCACAGTGTCGTTAATCTGCGCTTGAACGCTTTGCAGGCTGCCTCTAGCGGCGAGAACTTGAGCGCGGGCTTGGGCGATGTCTTCCGGGCGAGAACCGGCTTCTAGTAGCGCCAAAGCTTGCTGTTTTTGCTCGACGGCAGCCTGTCCCCCAGCGATGTCTTCCGGGCGTGCGCCCGATCGCGCCAGGGCCAAAGCTTGCCGTTTTTGCTCCACAGCAGCCCGCCCCGCAGCGATTTCTTCGGGGCGAGCACCCGATCGCGCCAGGGTCAAAGCTTGCCGTTTTTGCTCCACAGCAGCCCGCCCCGCAGCGATTTCTTCGGGGCGAGCACCCGCTTGCAGCAAAGCTACAGCTTGTTCGGCTTGCCTGACTTGCGTTTGAGCTCGATCGCGCTCGGTGCGGGAGTTGTTGACAACTTGCAAAGCAATGGCTCCGGCATTATAGAGTTCCTGATTTCTCTGAAAGTCTTCCTCTGCTTGGTTTTTGGCGTATTCGGCATCTCTGAGTTTGGCGATCGCTTGGGCGATGTCTTCAGGCCGATTGCCCTTAAGCAATTTTTGTAAATTTGCCTGTTGTTCAGCTAGTTGTGCCTCGGCTACAGCAATATCCTGGGTTCGATTGCCGTTAAGCAATTTTTGCAGACTTGCCTGTTGTTCAGCTAGTTGTGCCTCAGCTACAGCAATGTCTTGGGTTCGATTGCCGTTGAGCAATTTTTCCAGACTTGCCTGCTGTTCTGCTAACACTGCCTTAGCCACGGCAATGTCCTGGGTTCGAGTGCCGTTGAGCAATTTTTGCAGGTTTGCTTCCGCGGCTGCGAGTTGTCCGCGAGTTTGGGTAAGTTGGCCTTGGAGGTTGGAGTCGTCCATGTAGGCGAGAATCTGCCCTTGTTCAACCTTATCTCCTTCCTTGACAAGCAAACTTTTGAGCATTCCTGAAGTTTTGGGGCTGACGTTAACGGAACGTTCAGGCACAATTGTGCCATTTGCCGAAATAGTAATCGGCAGGTTCACCCTTTCGATAGCAACGGTTTTTTCCTTGCGCCTGGTTTCGCGGCTGGATTTGACTGTTAACTGGCTGTAAGCTGTGTAGCCGACTCCTGCAAGCAGGGATGTGGCCAGGAGTCCGCTAAGCCACGGAGTCAACTCTTTTTTAATCTGAAAGTGCTTTACTAAGTACATATAAATTAGACCTGATGGGTCTGTCTTGAATTTAGACCGATCGGGAACAGAAAAGGTTCAATTGAAGTCTGAGCGAGTTTTTGCGTTTGTGGTGGCGCCAAGTTACTCACAGTCCTGGACGACTTAAACATGACTTTAGAGAAAGAACCTCACGCTAAAATTGATCCCACCTTTGGCACCCGCGAGCGTGTCACACCACGAATTTTGGGATGAGTGAGCATTTTGGGCTGGCGATCGCGAAGCATAAATAATTGTTAACAATACTTCGGACAGTTTTTGATTGCCAACCGTAGAATAAGGGTTTCAAAGCTCCAAGGCAAGTTCGCTACGAACGGAAAATCGTGGTTTTCAGCCTAAGAACTAAAAACAGTCCGGACTATTGAAGCGATCAAGGTATAACAAATCATTGGAGCGGACAAACACCTATGATTTTAGTCAAGCTGAAGTTATCGGTGAGCGCAAAGCATAAATAATTGTTAAGCGATCGATGCCTAACGAATCATTGGATCTGACAAAATCGCAATATTTGAGGTTTGAGTCAGAGGCGATCGTTTTCCGCTCAATTTAGCCGTTAGGTTGCACTTATGTCAAGATAGAGATGTTCCCTTAAAGTCATTAGTTAGTGATATATGCTTGAAAGTGATAACAGAAATAAATTAATTAAAATAATTTCTAATTGGTTTGAAAACCAGCTTAAACCCATCGTGCAGTTTTTGATATATTTAAGAGTACCTCTGACAATCGCAGTGGTATCTTGGTATTTTTATACCCAGATCGATCAAACCATTGAGGTCTATCGTGTAATTGCTTTCGATAATAATGTAGCTCAGGCAGTTTTTTCTACAGTATTGGTTGTTTTTCTTTCACTTGGTGTGTGGTTCGCGGCACGTTTACTTGAGAAATGCTATGAAGCTCGTCTTCCTGACTTCTACAAGCCAAAATTCGATTGCTTATACAAAAATGCACCTCGTTTGCTAGGTACTATACCACTGGGTAGCCTTGCTTATGGCACTTGGGCTACCCAAAAAACATTGCAGAACTTATCAGATCCTACTCCCAAGATTTTTTTGCTAGTGTGGATGTTTAGCAATATAGTTTTATTAGGAATTTTATCTTATTTAATAATTAAACGTGTTGAACTTTTAAAAAACTCAAAGTACCTAGGTTCCTTTGCCTCTAGCAAAAAGGGTGAAGGTCTATTTGGTAAAAAATTTGAAAATGTATTTGTTAATATTTCCTGCTTTGTTTTTATTGTTTTATCTTTGCCTATGATCGTGGCAGCAAAAGATTCACATTTGTCTTTTGGTTTAGTTGCTGTTTTTCTGTTGCTCGTATTTTTTAATATGGCGCTGTTTTCTTGGCAACCCACGATAAAATCACGAATTACAGTTGTTAGGACTTGTTCAATTTCTCTGCTGGCATCCCTCGCATTAGGGTTGATAATGCCTCCGACATTTCTTCCCGATCTGCTGGGATCAATTAGTGTGGTGGCAATATCATTGACGATTCTGGTGGTTGTTTTTTCAACAATTTACGACTGGGGTCTGCAAACAAAAATACCTGGGATTACGATTCTCATCGTGTTGATTGTTGTTTCTAGCAATTTTAATTTTAATGACAATCATCGCTTTCGACAATTTAGCAAACCCGAAAAGTCAGTCCTTCCAGCTTTAGAATCTAGTTTTCAGCAATGGTTAGCTAATCGCCCCGATCTCGATCAATTCTCAAATAAACCCTATCCTGTCTATATCGCTGCGGCTCAAGGTGGGGGTATCTATGCCGCTTATCATGCAGCAACAGCCTTCACAAAGCTAACAGAATATTTTCCAAGTTTTCCTCAGCATATATTTGCAATCAGTAGTGTTTCTGGCGGTAGCTTGGGGGCTTCTGCCTTTTCAAGTTTGGTGAAATTTGGTGGAATTAGTGGTAAATCCCTTAGCCAAACGGCTAGCAAACTGTTTAGCAGTGACTTGCTTACGCCCCTCCTAACGATGGGGCTATTCCCTGACCTGATTCAACGATTTATCTTTTTTCCAATATACGATTGGGATCGGGGAAGAGGTCTGGAAGTTGCGTTTGAAAAAGCTTGGGATAAGCTGTCTCTTCCAAATCAAGATAATCCCTTGCGGCAGTCTTTTTACCAACACTGGCAGCCCCAGGGCATTGCCCCTGCACTGGTTCTCAACACAACTGTTGTCGAAACTGGCGATCGCCTGGTGATCAGCCCCTTTCAGATTAACTTGCCCAACAAAGAAAATATTGCCATTGATGAACCCGATCTAGATTTGAAACTGAGTACAGCGGCTGGCCTCAGTGCTCGTTTTCCCTACTTCACCCCTGTAGGGTGGTACCAACGCAGTAAGGACAAAAGTAAATTGCATTTGGCTGATGGCGGCTATTTTGATAATTCTGGTATTCCTACCGCTTTGGACATTGGGCGGAGCTTACAGCGACTTAATGGTTACGGAACAACCTTTGAAATTGTCTACCTATCCTTAATTGATGGGCAATTTAACGAGCCTACAACTCAACTCAAGAGTGAAGGACTGAACGAGGTTTTATCCCCAGTTCGTGCCTTGTTTAGTGCGCGCAAGTCCCGCAGCCGCAGTGCTGTTGAGTTGTCTACGTTCACGGTCAATGATGGGATTGACGATCCACTCAAATATAAATTCAGAACCTTGTTCCTGAAAAAGTCAGGTGATGGA
This sequence comes from Microcoleus sp. w1-18aA5, assembly GCF_036701705.1. NCBI lineage: Bacteria > Bacillati > Cyanobacteriota > Cyanophyceae > Oscillatoriales > Microcoleaceae > Microcoleus > Microcoleus sp. w1-18aA5. The sequence continues at coordinate 81,143 of NZ_JAUPTE010000015.1, forward strand.
GTTAAGTTGCCTCTGGGTTGGCTCATCTCTAAACACTCAAGGGTATTTATCGATCAGCAGACACCTGACCCCAAAGCAAGACCCTGTGATATCAAAAAATTCCGACAAGCCATTGCAAAAGGTCGGGTGGTTATGGATGACAATCATAACCTTTGTGTGATCACATCGATTGGCGACGATTTGAGAATGACCCCAAAGCAAGACCCTGTGATACCAAAAAATTCCTAGAAGCCATTGCAAACGTTCAGGTGAGCAGGGATGACAATCATAACCTTTGTGCGATCGCATTGATTGGCAACGATTTGAGTTAGATTAAGGTAATGTCTAGCGATCTACACCTACTGTCTATTTAGCAAAGGCGGGATCGTGAAATCGTTAAGCTAACGGCGCAACCTAACAATTCGGTTGGAGGAGATTGTTGAAAGTCGCTGGTGGTGCTAGGAGTGCTATTTGCAACCGCTCAACCTGAACGTTATACCAGCAGCGAAAAGTTCATTGAGGTGGTCGGTTTCAGTTCTAGATAATGCCAGCAAGAATAGTTGGCTTTGTTGTTAAGTTTGGAAAAATTAAAAGCGATCGCAAACCACCAATAATTGTTAAGCGAAAAGTCTTTTAATCTGCGATCGCATCGATCGAACTTTTGAAAAGTTCGATCGCCCATTTCCTCCTCAACAAACAGCCACTACACCCAACTCTGTAATCGCCGCCTCCGGGCCCACCAAAGAAACATACGGTTCTACAAAATATTTCTTAGCAGCATCCCGCGCTTGTGAAGCGGTCACCTGTGCAATTTCTTCTTGAAATTGCTGGTCAAATTTAATTCCCAATCCCAAAATTTCGTACCAGCCTAAAACTTGGGCAATTTGCGAATTAGTTTGTTTTCCTAAAGCATATTGACCGAGCATTTTATTCTTGCAAGCTTGCAATTCTTCCTCGCTTAGTTCGATGTTGGCGAGTCGATCGACTTCTGCGCGCAATCCTTCAAAAGCAGTCGTCGTATTTTCCGGCGCCGTACCCATGTACACGACAAACTGAGCCGTGTCCAAGCGCGTCGCGTAGAGCGCGGAAACGTCGTAAGCCAAGCCCCGCTTTTCCCGCAATTCCACAAACAATCGGCTCGACAAACCGTTACCCAAATAAGTATTCAGCAACTTAATCGCTGCGTAGTCGGGATTTTTGACAGAGGGTGCGAGGTAGCCCAGCATAATCACTGATTGCTGCGTATCTTGCGCTGTAACGACCGATTGAGGGGATGGTGATAAGGGGGGGACGGTTAAAGTTGGCAGGGGTGTTAAAGGCGCTTTCCAGTCCCCAAAAGTTCGATCGATCAGGGCGATCGCATCTTCGGTCGATATTCTGCCGGCTACAGAAATAACTACATTATCGGGACGAAAATAGGTTTTGTGGAACTGTTCGAGCTCGTTTCTGGTGAGCTTTGACATAGTAGCTTCCGTGCCCAAGGGAGAGAAAGCATAGGGATGTTCCTGGTACATCGCGTGCCGCAATTGCTCGAAGGCGATCGCAAATGGCTGTTCTTGTTGCGATCGAATTGCCGATATGGCAATGCGGCGTTCGAGTTCGACTTCAGCTTCCGGGAAATTCGGCGATCGCGTCAATTGCGCCGCCAACTCCAAAATCTCCTCAAAATCCGCAGAAACCGTCTTCAAACTCACTAAAAAATAGTCTGTAGTAGAGTCGGCACTCAACCTCGCTCCCACCGATTCTACACACTCGGCAATTTCCAGCGAAGACAGCCGATCGGTTCCCTTAGTCATTACCGCCGACAGCAAGTGACACAACCCTGCTTGTTCCGGCTGCACGTAGCGACTGCCGGCCCGCAGGAATATCCTAGCTGCAATAATATCTGCTGCTGGATTTTCTGCTGCTAAGACAACAATACCGTTGTCTAAAACCGTGCGCTGGATTTCATTTTTCATTGAATTATTTGTTAACTGTTGACTGTTGACTGTTGACTGTTGACTGTTGACTGTTGACTGTTGGCTGTTAGTCATGATTATTCGTAGGATGGGTAGAGCGTGAGCGTTACCGATCATCCGATTTGAGATTGGCGATTTGAGATTTTAGATTGAGGGACAAATCTCAAATTTCCAATTAATAGACTTGGGTTTCATGTCTCAACTCAACCTAGTTGCTGTTAACAGTGAACAGTCAACAGTGAACAGTGAACAGTCAACTATTATTAGATTGGTTTGAGTACCACTGCTGTATAGCGCCGAGGAGAGAGATATTGTTGAGCTAGGCGCTGGAGGTCTAAGGGCCCAAATGCCTTAATCCTAGTGGGATAGCTGAGCGCTACTTCCGCAGTGGCGATCGTATTGTAATATCCGTAAAGACCGGCTAGCTGTCCCGGCGTTTCGAGCGAGAAAGCAAAATCGTTGCACAGCAAACGCTGACAGCGGAGCAATTCTACCTCGGAAACTGGCTCAGACTGCAATTGCCAAAGTCGATCGCAAATCCGAGATTCCACCTGTTCGACATCCTTGGCGTCCAAGACTGCACTGATAGTAAATAAACTCGATTCCCGTTGCAGCGAGAAAGTGCTGTCGATCGCCTCTACCAATTGTAATTCTTCCCGCAGTTCCCTGACTAAACGCGAAGTCCGCCCGTCTGCAAGCAACACCGACAGCAAATCCAAGCCGCAAGCACTTTGCAAGTGTTCAACTCCCGGGCCCGTCCAGGCCATCATCAGGCGGGCTTGTTCCAATCGCGGGAGGCTCAATTCCTGACGGCGAATTTCTATCAGTGGCGGTTCCGCCTCTGCGGTTAATTTGGGACAATCCCACCGATCCGAAAACTGCTCGAATGCTTTCCCCGTAACATCTCTGGCCTGTTGTTCATCAATTCCCCCGACTACCACCACAGTCATATTTTCCGGCTGATAGTGCGATCGGTGAAAACAGCGCATTTCATGGGGAGTTCGCGACATCAGCAGTTCTTCCGTGCCCAATACCGATCGCCTGTAGGGATGTCGCTGGTAAACTGTTTCCATCATGGCTTGGAAACCCAGCCAATCGGGATTGTCTTGAGCTTGGCGGATTTCTTCTAGCACCACATCTCGCTCGCGATCGAATTCCCGATCGGGAATCGAAGCCCGCAGCAGCAATTCTGCCAGTGGCTGCGCTGTTTCTGCTAAATAATCGGCCGCAGCGTTGACGAAAAAATGCGCGTAGTCGTGACTTGTAGCTGCATTCGCGACACCGCCGCGATTTTCTATTACTTGATCAAATTCTCCAGGGGCGATCGAATCCGTCCCTTTAAATATCATGTGTTCTAAAAAATGAGCCATTCCCGACCAAGAATCCGGCTCCAGGGTAGCGCCAGCCCTCACCCACACGTCTAGCGCGACCACCGGTGTGGCCGAAATCCGCTGGTGAATGACCGTTAACCCATTATTCAGCTTCCAGACATTGGCTGGGAACTCTAAAGCAGTGAGCAGTTGAGACAAGCTAGTTATTCTTAAACTTTAGTTAACTTCGGCTGCAACTATGGTAGCGCTTTACAGCTCTGCGATCGGGATTAATTGATACAAAACTCAGTTGTCAGTTGGCAGTTGGCAGTTGGCAGTTGTCAGTGGTCAGTGGTCAGTTGGCAGTGATTAAGGGTAATTTTTGCTTTTTTAAAAAACGACCTTAGCCTTAATTAACTATCATTTCTTGGTTTAAAAGTCAATAGGTTGCGCGGGATATTAATGAATCAGTCGGGAGAAAGAGGATGTTATCAGAATATATCAATAAATTAAGAGATGTAAGAACACTAAATACATTGAGAGGAGAAACGACAGATGGTAGCTACCCTAGAAGATACCAAGCGCCAAGCGATCGCAACTAAATTAGCAGACATGAAAGCGCTGCAAAACCTGTTGATAGCCAACGAGCAATTGTTCATCAATTCCTGCAACGACTCCGAACTAGCCCAGCGCTTCCGGGATATGCTCGAAGACGATCGCAAAAACTTGGGCGTATTAGAAACTACGATCGTGCAATACGGCATTCAAACCGAACCCAAAGAAACCAGCACAAAAATGATTGAAGAAGTTCAGAAACTCATGCAAGGTTCTGAACTCACCATGTTTGAAAAAGTCGCTCAGCACGAACTGCTCAAACACAAACAAACAATGGCCGGTTTGTTAATTCACAAAGCTGCTCAAGTAGTCGGCGCTGACATCGAAGCTGCCATTACCCCCCTCAACACAGTTAACTTTGAGAACCGCGCTCACCAAGAACAACTCAAAGGAGTTCTCGAAATTTTAGGCGTACGCGAATTGACTGGCAAAGACCCCGACCAAGGCGTTTGGGCTCGCGTACAAGATGCAATGGCAGCTATGACCGGCATCATCGGCGGTGCAGTTACCCGCAGCAAAGATGAGATGAACATCACCGAAATCATCTCAATGGATCACCGCAAAACCGATACCCTATTTATGGAAATCGCAAGCACCGACGATCCTCAAAAACTGCAAGAATTCTTCGGTCAACTTTACAAAGACCTCAGCGTTCACGCAGAAGCAGAAGAACAAGTTGTTTATCCCGCAGTTCGCAGCTACTACGGCAATACTCAAGAACTGTACAGCGAGCAAGCAGAAATGAAGCAGATGCTTGCCCAAATTAAGGCTCTCAACGCCACTTCTTCTGATTTCAAAGCCCAAATTAAACAGCTCCAAACAGCGGTTAAAGATCACATTCGACAAGAAGAAAACGATATGTTCCCTCATATTCGCCGCAACCTGAGCGAAGCACAAATGGAACAAATGGCTACTGAATTCAAAGCAGCCAAAAGCACCATCCAGCAAGAAATGGCTAACCTGAGCTAATTCAGCAGTCACCTAATTACAACTCTAGCAAAACTAGAGAATAGTTAAACTGCAACCTATCAATCCCGCTACCCACGTAGCGGGATTACTGTTTTTTTATAAAAAAACAATCTAAATAAACCCGCCCTAGGTAAGGTGGTTGTGGGGGCGGGTTTATTTAGATTGTGAGTTATAGTCAGAGATTGTGGGTGAAAGTTCCCCCACAAAATGCGGTTATTTATATCTCAACTCGCGACAAATCTATCCGTTAATCACCGATCCGCCGTTGGGATGCAAAATTTGACCCGTCATGTAAGACGAATCTTTTGAAGCTAAAAACACGTAGCTGGGGGCAACTTCATCGGGTTGACCGGCGCGTCCCAATGCCGTGTCTGCACCAAATTTCTCCACTTTTTCTTCAGGGAAAGTTGCAGGAATTAGAGGGGTCCAAATCGGGCCGGGGGCGACTCCGTTGACGCGAATTCCTTTCTCAGCTAAACTTTGAGACAAGGAGCGAGTAAAGGCAACAATTGCTCCTTTTGTGGAGGAGTAATCTAGCAATTGTTGATTGCCTTTGTAAGCGGTGACAGAGGTAGTATTGATAATTGCACTTCCTTCTTTGAGATGTTTGAGAGCGGCTTTTGTGAGGTAAAACATTGAGAAAATGTTGGTGCGGAAGGTGCGCTCTAATTGTTCGGCGGTGATGTCTTCGATGCTTTCTTGGGGATGCTGTTCGGCGGCGTTGTTGACGAGGATGTCGAGGTGTCCGAATTCTTTAACTGTTTGTTCTACAAGATTTTGGCAGAGGCTTTCATCGCCGATGTCGCCCGCGATCGCAATACAGCGTCGGCCTTGTTGTTCGATCGCCTCTTTGGTCTTTTTGGCATCATCATCTTCATTAAGATAGCTGATGACCACGTTAGCGCCTTCTTTGGCAAAGGCGATCGCCACTGCACGCCCGATACCGCTGTCTCCGCCAGTAATTAAGGCTACTTTGTCCCGCAATTTATCGCTACCTCGATATCCCTCCGCGAAGGATTGGGGTTGCGGGGTCATTTGCGATTCAATACCGGGTTGCTGTTCTTGATGTTGAGCCGGATTGGTTTGTTGTTGAGTTGGCATAACATATTCCTCTACGTTCTACCTCTATAAATAAAGGTTTTATTGAGGCGGGGAATCGGTCTTTTTGCCGATCGTCCTCTACGACTAAAGACAGTAATTAAAGAGATAAATAAACCCGTCAGCCGAGCCCATGATTGTGGAGGGCTGGTTTATATAAATTGTGAGTTTTCCTTCAAAGATTGTCGGTAAAACCCTCTCTACGAGTATGGGGATATATTTGTTGTAGAGGCGGGTTTCACGAAAAATATTTCCGGTAATTAAAGAAATCCATAAACCCGCCCCGCGAGCCTCTAATTATTGTCACAACAGCAAAAAGCACGCCAAAAGATCATTTGACGTGCAGTTTAAACAAGCTAGTTGCTAATTGCTGAGTCTCCAACTAGAGACCCAACTTAAGATTAAAGAAGCGAATTCGTAGGACTAGGAGGAACGACGAACAATGATTCATCGAGACCATTCTCTTCTAAAAATGTTGCAATCAGGTAATTCGCCGAATTTTGCAAATCGTTGCTGTCAACAAAGCTGCTAACAACTGGACTCTGATCTACTACAAAGTTGCCAAAATTGCTGACTGGTTGAGGGACTGAGCCGGGGACGGGCTTATTCAGCGGATCATTATCATCGGAGATGCTAGAAGCAGTCACCGTGCCGCCGGTCAGCGGATCGATGCTGTCAATAACCCTTTCTGGTTCCGTCGGTACTGGCGCCGGCACGATCGGTGTTACAAAAGTATTTGGCCCCGGCACCGAGAACGTAACAGGATTAGGCCCTGTCGGAATGGGGAACGGGTTGGCAACGCCCGGAGCGTTGAAAACTTCCAAGAGCGAATAGGTACCCGGAGCTAAATTGGTGAACAGAACCTCGCCCTGAGCATTACTCCTCACCAGAGGCTCGGTAGCAGCATCGTAGCGACCATTGTTGTTGAAATCCAAGGTGAACGGGATGCCCTCCAAAGGAGGTTCGCCCTCATCTCGAAGGCCGTTGCGGTTGTCGTCCCGGAATTTTCCTCCGAGATAGTTAAAGAACTGGCCGTTGCCCACCAAAGCACAAGTAAACGTTTGGTTTGCGCCCAAAACGATGTCCAGTGGTTGAGTAGTTTGGAAAGAATTGGAAGGCACTACTTCCCGGACTCGGTAAATACCGGGAGTCAAATTGCCAAACTCCCAGCGGCCGAACTGATCGCTGACGGTACTTGCTTCTCCGGCATCAATGGCGTCGTTACCGTTGCTGTCGATGTAGATTGTGACCCCTGCGATCGGCGTTTCAAAGCCGTCCCGGTAGCCGTTGCCGTTCAAGTCTTGGAATTTGCATCCAGTGATGCGGCTGTTGGGGGTGTTGCCAAAGACAACGTTGGCATCTTGAGTGCTGAGGTTGAACTGCACCCGATCCGGAGTAGTAGGACTAAAACCAGCTTGTGGCACTTCCCGAACCACATAATTGCCAGGTTCTAGGTTGGTGAAAGCACCGCGCCCGTTGGCATCAGTTACTAGCGACTGTTCCCCTGTGTCGAGGGCGCCGTTGTCGTTGGCATCAAGGTAGACCGTGATGCCGGGAATGCCCACTTCCTGTAGAGTGTTGGCCGGTTCGTAACGACCATTAGCGTTCTGATCGTTATATTTGAAGACCGTGATGTTGGGGCGCGTATTCCCGACAGCACCGCTACCTGGATTTACCAAAATCGGGGTGAAGAAGACTGCGGGTTCCGGGTTGACCGGCGGGAAGGGGGGCGGAAAGTTCGCCGCAACGACCCGCTGACCACCTGGAACAGTTGGATCTGCCACTATGAAAGGCAGTGTTCCCTGCTGTCGCGATTGGGGCCCGGGGGCTGTGACTTCTACCGGGTTCTGCGTAGTTGCAATTGGCGGCTGGTTGGGTATGAATGTTTCAAAGGTTTCCAATACAGAGTAGCTGCCAGCTTTCAAATCTCTGAAGGTAGCCCTACCATCAGGCCCAGTTAACAGTCGCGGTTCGCCCACGTCTGTCCTGCCGTTCCGGTTCAAATCGAGGATGAACGGGATGCCCTCGAGGGCAACTTCGCCGGAGTCTTGTATGCCGTTGGCGTTGTTGTCCCGGAATTTGAAGATCGGGATTTCGTACAGGGGAGTGTTGCCCACTTGAGCGCAGGCCCAGGTTTCGCCAGGGCCGAGGTTCACGTCAAGCAGGGGGGTGTTGCCGGGAGGAGTGCTTTGGGGAAAATCTCTTTCTAACGGTTCAGTGCCGGGCCCGTTGGCGCGCTCTTCTCGAATCCGGTACAGCCCAGCCGACAAACCAGTGAATCGGAACTCGCCGTTTCTATCGGTTAAGGTAGTGCGTTCCCCTGTATCTAGCTGACCGTTGTTGTTGGCATCGATATAGATTCTGACGTTTTCCATCGGGGGTTCACTCCCGTCTCGAAAGCCGTCGTTGTCTACGTCGAGGTATTTGCAGCCAATAATCTGACCTTCCGGGACGGGACCATTGCCGAACAACACTGTGGCATTATTGCCCGCGAGGGTGACGACGACTGGGTTGGGAGTTGTCGGGCTGAAACCGGCTGGCGAGATTTCCCTGACTGTATAGGTGCCTGGAAGCAAGCCTGGAAATACGAAGTTTCCGCTGGGGTTTGTCAACGTCGAGGGTTCACCTGGATCGACAGTGGTGTTGTTATTGGTGTCAATAAAGATTTGGACGTTGGGGAGCCCCGGTTCGCCGGGTTCTCGAATGCCGTTGAGGTTCTGGTCGTTGAACTTGGTACCCTGGATACCCGCAGGAGCGTTGCCAAAATTGATGGTTGGCGGTAACACTACTGGAAATAATACAGGAGTTACCTGACTAGCACTTTTTTCTGCCATGATTTTCTGTTCCTTCACACCTAAATCTACGTAAGCTACAGGCTACTGTATCACTTTGTCAATCAGCAGTTAGCTGCTGCTAGCGACTGACGATCGCTACTCAATCATACATACGTCTACGTTGCTCGAAGGTTCCTCATCTAACATCAGGCTTACTCCAGCTTTGTCGCACGAGATTATATCAGGTTTTGAATAGCTGTGGCAATTTGAGCGCAATATCTTCAAGATTTGCGCCCGGAGTTCTTCTGCCCGTGGACACTTGCTGTTTTGAGCTGGAACAACGTTAAAACTCACTGCACCTCGGTGACTTGAGCGACCATGCCACGAGGGCTATCGCACTTGGGGAATTGTCTGATAATTCCTAAAAACAGGTATGATACTGTCTCTGAATCTTGCTCCTCATATACAAGCCAGCTTTGGGCTTCCCGGAACTCTGGCTTGGCTTTGGAGGTTGCCAACAATAGGGTATCACGCGATCGCCCTTTAACCTCTTCCTAATTTTTATCTGCGGTTTTGGATTCGGGGCGATCGAGCTTTGTCTCACCCTACTTAACCGGGAAATTCCTCACACCCATCGGCACAAACCAGTCAGCTATCACCCCATTATCTAATTCATTGATATTGACACAATTACCAACTTGTGCATTAGGCTCCAGACCGACATTCTGTTGCCCAAAGTTAGGAATATTGCCTAAATTTGCAAAAAATCCATCACTCAAAAATTTACTAATTTGATCACTATCACGACCCTGGCTCAAAAGCAAGCTATCCGCCCCCATATTACCCGCAGGTTCGGGTCTCGTATAGCTGTTGGCATCAGTTAACGGGTCGCCCTTCCAGGATTTAGCCGACCTACCCTCAGCCTCTCCAGTCACGAAATCGATGCTGCTAGCCCCAATCTCTGCCGAGACAACAACCACCGCAGGCGGAGTCGTTTGAATGAAACCGGGCGGCGGAACTTCGCGGACAACATAACTACCTACCGGAACATTGCGGAAACTGTAATTGCCTTGAAGGTCGCTTAAGGTACTCGCTTCGCCCGGATCTAAACTGCTGTTGTTGTTGAGGTCGATGTAAATTTGAGTATTGGCGATCGGCGGTTCCCCGGCATCGAGGATGCCGTTGGCGTTAAAATCGTTAAATTTCACACCGCTGATGGTGCCAGTCACCAATACATTGCCAAAGCTGAGATTAGTGGCATTTGTGCCGTTGCCTACGGTGATCGGCGTCGGATTAGGCGTGGTTTGGAGAAAACCGGGCTGCGGAACTTCCCTCACGACATAGGTTCCTTGAGGCAAATTGATAAAAGAGAAATTACCTTCGGGGTTGGTTAAAGTCGAAGGTTCGCCCGGATCTAAACTGCCATTGTTGTTGAAATCAAGGTAAATGGGCCAGTTGGCAACTCTCGGTTCCGTCGGTTCGTTGATACCGTTAGCGTTGAGGTCGTTGAACTTGAAGCCGCTGATGCTGCCGGTAGGAAAATTGTTGCCGAAATTGACGCCGACAGCGTTGGTATTGCCGGTGATGTCGATCGGGCCTGGATTTGGCGTAGTCTGTACCCATCCCGGTTGCTGAACTTCCCTCACCAAATATCTGCCGGGAGAAACATTGGCAAAAGTGTAGTTGCCTTGGGGGTTTGTGATGGTATTGGGTTCGCCCGGATCAAAGCTGCTGTTGCCGTTGAGGTCGAGGTAAATTGGCCAGTTTGCCAGGGGCGGGTCTGTGGCGTCTCTGACGCTGTTGGCATTGAGGTCGTTGAACTTGACACCGCTGATGCTGCCGACAAAAAAGACATTGCCAAAATTGATGTTGTTGACAGTGGCGTTGGAAGTAACGTTAACCGGGCCGGGGTCAGGCGTGGTTTGAAGAAAACCCGGTTGCTGGACTTCTCTCACCAAATATGTATCGGCGGGAATATTGACAAAAGCGTAATTGCCTTCAACGTTTGTAAAAGTAAAAGGTTCGTCGGCGTCGAGCCTGTTGTTGCGGTTGAGATCGAGGTAAATTTGCCAGTTAGCTAGCCCTTGTTCGCCGGGATCTCGGCTGCTGTTGTTGTTGATGTCGTTGAATTTTGTGCCTGCGATCGTCCCTGCGTTAAAGTTGTTGCCAAAATTGATATTGCCAGCGTTTGTGCCGCTGGTAATCGTGATGGGTGCGGGATTTGGGGTAGTTTGGCGAAAGTTCGGCTGCTGGACTTCCCTAACTTGGTAAGTTCCCGGTGGCAGGTTGGCGAAGATGTAGTTGCCTTGCGCGTTTGTGACGGTGGAAGGTTCGTTAAATTCTGGCTGGCCGTTGTTGTTGAGGTCGAGGTAGATTTGCCAGTTGGGAATGGGGACTTCTCCGGGATCAGGGCGGCCGTTGGCGTTAAAATCGTTGTATTTGGTGCCGCTGATGCTGCCGACTTGGAAGTTCCCGATGTTGACGTTGCCGATGTCTATTTGGCTGGCGGTTCTGAATTCGGACATGGTGTTGCTGGGGCCCAATGAACGCGGTTCAATGTTTTCTGTAGGGCAATCTAGCAGTTTTTTTGCCAATTGCAGCTATTTCAGGGGATAAATTATTTTAAGGAAAGGGAAGGGAGGGGAATCAGAAATGCCCCATGCCCCATGCCCCATGCCCCATGCCCCATGCCCCATGCCCCATGCCCGATGTGTAAATTTTTTCCAGATTTGATGTACGATCGCTACCAGTTTTCCAGAGGTCAAATTCCCAATGTCCCAAAACTTGACAGCAAGCTGGAATAAAGCCCGCGAGGTTCCGAGTTTGCTCTTCGGCTGGAGTTTGTGCGGTTTATTGGCAATGAGCTCGATCACCCCTACTCCTGCTGTCGCACAGCTACCTACCTCCGAACAGAGTAACAGCAATAATCCGATCGCTCAAACAGGTGCGATCGTCCGTCCCACGCTCAAATTGGGCAGCCGAGGGTCGGAAGTGATCGAACTCCAAGCTGCTCTTAAATTATTGGGCTTTTACCCTGACACTGTAGACGGGATTTTCTCACAAAGCACCGCTAGAGCTGTGTCTCAGTTCCAGGAAGCAGCAGGCCTGCCTCCCGACGCAATAGTCGGTCAAGATACTTGGAACCGGCTGTTTCCTGCGACTCCGAGCGCGATCGAAAACCCGATCGCCAACGATCCTGTAACTGGCGACAACTCAGAGATTAGCCCCGAAGCGCAGCCAACCAATTTCCCGGTTTTGAGAAGACGAATGCGCGGGCAAGCCGTCAGAGATTTGCAAGAGCGGCTGCGGGCCAAGGGATTTTTGCGGGTGAGTGCTGACGGCGTGTTTGGCCCGGAAACTCAAGCTGCTGTCAAGGCTGCTCAGCGACAATATCAACTGCCAGCAGACGGCATTGTCGGCCGCGCAACTTGGGAAGCTCTGCTGCGTTGACAGCAAGCCAAAAGTGCCGGCTATGCACGTTGCGGTATCGGGCGATCGTACAAATTGTTAATAATCGCTTTGGGAAGTATTTCTGCACGTCAAAAAGTGTCAACTTTGGTAAACAAAGTGTTTTTATGCACGCAGTTGGTGTTAACTTAAAAACATGAGGGGCAAAACCAAGAAGCACAAAAAACTTGGATAAAAATTTGGAATTAGAGTATTTGTCCCGATCTGCTCTAGTCCGCAGGCAACGCCTGAACCGTGTAGCTTATTAGCAAAGAAAGGTTGATATTGCGATCGGGATTTGTCAAATAGCTTGAGGCTATTGCATGAATCAAAAGTTGCGATCGCACAACAGTCAAAGACAGAAGTCTGAATAGACTCCGCTGATAGCTAGCTCGTCCGCAGAGTAGTTGCAAAAAAGTCCACCTTAGTTGTAGTTTGCTGAAACTCAGCAGAGCTAAAAACCCACTTGAATCAACTGAATTTACAAACTTTTTAGGGTCTGGCATCCGATATGCTAGGCCCTAAAATTTTTGATAGTTGACAGTTGACAGTTGACAGTTGACAGTTAACAGTTAACAAAGTAATAGACCTCTTGCAAAAGTCCTTTTAATAAAATTTTGGAACGGGCATCTTGCCCCTCCTAGTTATTTTTGAAAGAGGTCTAATGACTACTGACTACTGACTACTGACCATTTCATTTAATCTCCTCAATTTGAGCATTCAAACCGTTAGCGCTGAGCATTTGTAGCAATTCCTCAGCTTTTTCTAGTTCCCGAAAAGCACCGGCTTGCATCACCGATCGTCCGCTGGAAAAAGAGCGAAAAGCACCGGGAACGAGGGATTGCATTTTTTGTCGATCGCGCCAACTGTCGGTATCCACCACAACTCGATACCGGAAACCCAAAGCTCTGGCTCGATCGAATGACGGCGAATTATCCGCGGCATCGGGCAAAGAATTACCCCCTAAAGGTGCAGGTACATAGCCGCCCCTTCCGATCGGAATGTTGCGGCCCGGAACCGGCAATCTACCCTCGGAAGCAACCGAACTCGAACTATCAAAATTGGGAGGAATCATTGGTTGCTGTACCGAAATTTCCGAAATTGATCGATAATTCGGATCGGGCACAGGAATTGCGCTCGCCCCTTGGGCTACCGATGAAGCAGCGGCATTCCTCGGAGAAAGTTCTTGTCGCAACTCAGCGCTTCGCGGTGCGGGTCGATTTTGCACAGATCGCATTGAAACGGGCGCAGGCGGGGGAAGTGGCGCTCTTTCAACTCTGGGAATTAGCCGGCCGGGAGTGTAAGCCGGGAGAGAAGTGTCTGGACCACCGATGCTGGGAGGTCGATCGGCCGTTAGCTGCAAAGCACTTCCCCCCATTGGCGGCGGTGTAAAAGTTCCCGCCACATCAACCGATCCCGTCGTCCGGCTGCTCGACAATTGATTGCCGTAAGCTGGGATTACTTGACCTTTTGCCGCATTGTTGACATCGTACTGACCGTTGTTGCGAATGACATTGCCCCCCGGTTCGGCGGCAGTTCCCAAATCGGGCAGAGAGCTCGCGATCGCCACAATTCCGTCCCGGCGATTACTCTCGATATAATTGTTACGCAGCACAGGTCTAGCATTAGCTTGCACCACCACGCCGTCCTTATTGCGAGTAATTTTGTTGCCGATTAGCAGAGGCGAAGCGTTCTGCGCTACATTCACCCCAAATCCGGTGTTTTCAAACACATTATCTCGAACTTCCGGCTGGGAACTGCCAAAAATAGTAATGCCGTTAGCTCCATTTTTCGAGAAAACATTCCCGCCAATCGTCGGCCTGGATGTACCCACTACCGAAATGCCGTCGTGAGTGCTCCCAGAAAAAGTATTGTTAACAACTGTCGGAGAACTCGATTCGATCCACAAAGCGTAACCGCGATAGTTGGTATTCGTCACCGTCACCCCGCTGAGTCCCGCCCCATCTGCGCCTAAAATCGCGATATTTTGACCCGCCGAAGTCGGACTGATAAAGTATCCTCCGCCTTTGATGACAATATTCTGACCGCGAGTGTTGGGATTTCCCTGAACTGTCACGCTGGGCCTGAGCATTAATGGAAATTTTTCGCCGGTTTGCTCGCTGTAAGTACCGGGCGCTAGCAAAATCGCTGTTTTGGGCGGGGCCACGCTTAAGGCGTAGGTAAGGGTTTTAAACGGAGCTTGATCGCTGCCGTTGCCCCCCGTGTCGCTGCCCCCGATCGAGCTGACGTAGAGTATGTTGATGTCGCTCTGCAGCGTCTGAGAAAGTAGCTGCACTCCCGGTATCCCGGCAGCGATAACTGACGGTTGATGGTTGCAAAGGGCGGTCATCGCAAAGACGAGTAGAAGGCAAGAACTCAAACAAAATTTTTGCGATCGCTTTTCTTTGCACTCGCTATATTGAGAATTTAGGAGCATAAATAAACCCCACTGATTTGCGATCCGAGTTCCGCTTCCCGATTTCGGTGTCGGGTTTTTGCGATCGAACTTTGATTTCACCCGCCTGCTGGGGTTTTCTGCCGTTAATCTTTTGTGTTGTTCTGCTAACCTCACGGCTCTCCTCCGAAGTGTGGTATGCAGTTTAACGATTCCACTCTTATCAAGTTTGATCTATTATGCTTTGTTTTCATCAAATTCAATAAAACTTAAAAAATTATTGTCGAATTTACATTGGTTTATGCCAAAATTAAGCCGCCTGCTTTGCCACAATCTTGACGGCGTGGGAGAATATAGCGGGTTGATTGGTAAGATTAATTATAATTAGGGTGGTTGTGAATGACCGACAAACAAAACAGAACTTTACCGGCACAGCCAGCCCTCTGCCGGATTTTAGATGCAAATTTAGATCGATCGCGCGAAGGGTTGAGAATTATTGAAGAATGGTGCAGGTTTGGTCTCAACAACGCCGATTTAGCTGGCGAGTGCAAGCAACTGCGTCAAGAATTGGCTGCTTGGCACGTCGCAGAACTTCGCAGTGCTAGGGATACGCCGGCTGATCCGGGTACGGAGTTGACTCACCCGCAGGAAGAGCAGCGTTCGAGCATTCAGCAGCTACTGGAGGCGAATTTCTGTCGGGTGGAAGAAGCTCTGCGGGTACTCGAAGAGTATGGCAAAATTTACGATCGGAATATGGGCGCGGCTTTTAAGCAGATGCGCTATCGGGTTTATACTCTCGAAAGCAATTTGCTGGCTTACCGGCGCTACCAGCAGTTACTTCGATCGCAGTTATACCTTGTAACTTCCCCGAGAGACAACTTGATGGGAGTCGTGGAAGCTGCTTTGCAAGGCGGGCTGACTTTGGTGCAGTACCGCGACAAAAGCTCAGACGACGGCGCCAAGCTGGCTAATGCGCGCAAGCTTTGCGAACTTTGTCACCGCTACGATGCTTTGCTGATTGTGAACGATCGCGTGGATTTTGCGATCGCAGCAGATGCCGACGGCGTACACTTAGGACAGGGAGATTTCCCTGTGGCGGAAGCGCGCAAGTTGCTCGGCCCGGGACGGATCATCGGTCGTTCTACTACGAATGGCGAGGAAATGCAGCGAGCTATTGAAGAGGGAGCAGACTATATTGGAGTTGGGCCGGTTTACTCCACTCCTACTAAACCTGATAAACAGGCGGCGGGTTTGGACTATGTGCGGTATGCTGCTACTAAGTCGCCGATTCCGTGGTTTGCGATCGGCGGAATTGATATCAACAACCTCGATGAAGTATTGAATGCCGGAGCTCAAAGGGTTGCCATAGTACGCGCAATTATGGAAGCAGAACAGCCTACTTTAGTTACGCAGTTTTTCATCTCGCAGTTGATTCGGATGCAGAATCTGAAAGCTCAGAAAGCTTTGCACGGGAAAAGCTAGGTTTATTTGCGATTCGTAGGGCGGGTTTAGCACAGGAAATCTGTGCATAAAATATAATTTTGTTACAAAACCCGCCCTGAAAACTGATATTTTACTTATGATAAATCAAATTGCGCTGCAAGTTAACGGAGAAACCCGCAATTGTGCGATCGACACACCGTTACCAAAATTACTAGAACAATTGGGATTAAACCCGCGCTTGGTGGCTGTGGAGTACAACGGCGAAATTCTGCACAAACAATTTTGGGAAACTACACAGATGCAAGAGGGCGACATTTTAGAAGTTGTCACAATTGTCGGAGGAGGCTAGCCACAAATTGGTGACAAATTAAGCCTTAAATTTTCACCAATTGACAGAACCTAGGACTGTCGCTTCCAGTCAAGTCTAGATCCCCCTAAATCCCCCTTAATAAGGGGGACTTTGAGAAGAATCTTGTCCCCCTAAGTCCCCCTTATTAAGGGGGACTTTGAGAAGAATATTGTCTCTCTAAATCCCGTTAATTAAGAGGGACTTTGAGAAGAATCTTGTCCCCCTAAATCCCATTAATTAAGAGGGACTTTAAGAAAAATCTTGTCCCCCCCTTATTAAGGGGGGCTAGGGGGGATCGAGACTTTGAGACAAACAAAAGAGACTTAAGCAACGCCCCAAAATATCGCAATTAAACTGCGACAGCTTCCGCCACGGGCTCAGCCACAGGTGCTGCTACAACAGGATAAATGCTGACTTTCTTGCGAGTTTTGCCTTTTCTTTCAAAAGTCACCACACCGTCAATCATGGCAAACAGAGTATCATCTCTGCCGATACCAACATTATTACCAGGGTGAACTTTAGTGCCGCGTTGACGGATCAAAATGTTGCCAGCTTTGACAACTTGACCGCCGTACTTTTTGACACCCAGACGCTGAGAATTAGAGTCGCGTCCGTTACGTGTACTGCCTGTACCTTTCTTGTGGGCCATAATATCCTCAACTGTATTTACTATTTTTTATTCTGAATCAGTTTCGGCGGTTTGGGGGGTTTCAACAACTGCTGCAGTTAAGTCTCTGGCGGCCAAGACTGTACCGTTGACGCTAATCGAGTCAATCATAAAGCGAGTTGTTTCTTGACGGTGCCCTTTTTTCTTCCGAGTTTTCTTTTTCGGCTTCATCTTGTAGACGAGGACTTTGCGGCCCCGGAAATGCCGGAGAACCGTTCCTTCTACAGTGGCATTTTCTAGTAGAGGCTGGCCGATATGAACCTCGCCTTCGTGCTGGATCAGAAATACTTTGTCTATGGTGACTTTGGATTCAGCTTCGACGTGAAGCAGTTCGATGTCGTAGAAGCGGCCTGGTTCTACCCGAAATTGTTTGCCGCCGGTTTCAATGATTGCGTAAGTCATGGGATGGTTGTTGAGATTGCCGTACAGGTAGCTGATGAGTCATTGGTCATTGGTCGTTGTGGACTTTTGACTGCTGACTGCTCTCCAGCTTTTGGAATGTCTTAACCTGATCCGAGCCGGATTTAGACAGACAATCTACTACTATTGCGGATTGTTGTAGTTTTGTCAAGTTCTATCGCGCCGGAAATTTCTAATGAGCTAGGATTTACGCACCGGTGGTCAGAAACCGGGTGTTTTTACGAAAATTCTTCGTTTTCAGCCAGAGATTAGGTAAAAAACCCGGTTTCTTCCTTCGGTCTTACATGCGTAAGCCCTGTTAGGGATAAAAATAGAAGATGCTGTAACTTTTTTATCCCCTTGATCCAAAAGGTCGATCGAACGGGATTCAAGCCGTCGCAGAACATTTGCGCGATCGTAACAATTCCAAAGCTTGCTGTTTCACCCTACCCTCCATCACCTCTTTTTGCAAATTAATAAAAGCCTCAAAATCTTCTAAACCGTACTTAGTCATCTGCAACTGCTGTCGCAACTGTTCTTCTGCCTCAACCGTTAAGTAACCTGTTGCCAAAGCTTTGCGGACAATTTTACTGATTAAAGTCATAGTAGATTTACCCTGAATACACCTACGTTAAAACACTGAAGTTTTGTCACTCGACTAACTCAGCTTTTAGTTTGTTTCATAATTACCCTTAAAATAGGTTAAATCTACCTTAAGGTCTATGTAAATAAAGTTATTTTTGATACATTGATGAAATCGTAGCGATTTTAAATGTAGAGTGCTATTAAATTGGTATCTTTAGTTTTTGCCAGACCAAATTATTCTTCAAATACGTTAAATCTACCTTAAGGCATATTTAAACATAGCGATTTGTGACATGGGAAATTGTATGGCTTTTAAATGTAGAGTGCGCTTAAATTGGTATCTTTAGTTTTTGTCAGACAAAAGCCGCCATTGTCTCACAGCAAAAGGAGGAACCAGCAATTCTGTTTCTTTTTGATTTTTCACGGGCAAACTCAACAGCAAAGGTTGATTGCTTTCCAATTGTGCAATTATTGATTTAAAATCGTATTCTCCGACATTAATTGGCAAACCCGACTCGTTCCAAATATCATTAGCCTTGCCCATTTCCCGCTTGCCCGCCGCCACTTTCAGCGGAACCGGGTGCTGCAATTCTGTTCCCGGAAATCCTACCACTCTCAGATTTAAAGACTTTACTACTCCCGACTTTACTCGCTTGTACAAAACAACTTGCCATGCTTTATCGTCTGTATCGCGCAGGCTTTGTACGGATCGGAACATTACTGTCTCAGCAGTTTCTGGATATTTGTGAATCGAGGCGAAAGCGGGCGGGCTAACCGCTAAAATTAGATAAAAGCACAAGCTAATAATAGTTAAAGTTTTACGCCAACAATAATATTTTTTCAACTTGCAATACCTCCAATAATTTACACTTTCTTAGCAAAAAACCGCAAAAAGGACAGGTTTGTATTGAGATGATTAAGGGATGAACAATAAAAGACAAGAAGCAGGCAGGTTTTGTATAAAGATTATTCATCGATGACCAAGTTACGCGCTAAACCAGCCCTTACATTATACCTCGGCTTGGTTTCCTGAAGTTAGGCGCTAAACCTGGTCTTACCATGTACATAATCTGGTTTATTTCCAATCGGTTTCAGCTTGGGAGAGTACGTAAGCTGAAACATCGATAATTTGTTGTTCTGACAAACGATCTTTGTAAGCGGGCATAATACCTTTGCCGTTGGTTACTAAGTTGGAAATGTTGGCGATGGAATCCATGCCGTATTTTTTTAAAGCTTTTTGTTTCAAGTTTTTGCCGCGCCTGATAATGTTGCCACCGTTGATGTGACAGCCTGCACAGTTGGTGCTGAATACTTCGGCTGCGGTTGTGGTATTTGTAGCTGTATCTGCGATCGCCATTTGGGAATTAGTAGCGATTTCTACAAATGCCAGTGTCAGTATCAATAGAAAGGCGGTGAGAAAATTTTTTAAGTTCTTTAGCGAAATCATTTATTGGCCAGGTAAAAAATAGTGCTGGGTTTAATGATATCACTAAATACGCATTTTGGACTTAACTCAGCGATTCATTCTTCCCAATCGAAGGTGCGGGAAACTGCTTTTTTCCAAAAGCGATATTTTTGCTCGCGAAGTGCGATCGGCATTTTCGGTTCCCAAGTACAATCCACCGCCCAATTGTCCCGCAATTCGGCTAGCTGACTCCAAAAACCCACCGCCAAACCGGCCGCATAAGCCACACCGAGTGCAGAAGTTTCTGCTACCACAGGCCGCATCACAGGCACTCCCAAAACATCGCTCTGAAACTGCATCAGCGTGTGATTTACCACCATACCTCCGTCTACTTTTAAAGACAAAAGCTGCACAGCAGAATCCTGATTCATCGCCTCCAATACTTCTCGCGTTTGCCACGCTGTAGCTTCCAATGCGGCGCGGGCAATGTGTGCCTTAGTCACGTAGCGAGTTAAACCTGCAATTACTCCCCTGGCGCTGTCTTTCCAATAGGGTGCGTAGAGTCCAGAAAACGCCGGGACAACGTAAACTCCGCCGCTATCTTCAACTGTATTTGCTAATGTTTCTACTTCTGCAGATGTGTTGATGATACCCAAATTGTCCCGCAGCCACTGCACTAAAGCCCCGGCAAGCGCAATACTGCCTTCCAAAGCATACACAGCGGGCGATTCCCCCATCTTGTAGGCGACTGTTGTTAGTAACCCGTTTTTTGAGGGGACGATCGCCTCACCGGTATTCAGCAGCATAAAACAGCCCGTACCGTAAGTATTTTTCGCCTCCCCCGGACTGAAACAAGTTTGCCCGACGAGAGCGGCTTGCTGATCCCCCAAAGCAGCAGCAATTGGAACACCTGCAAGCAATCCTTTTGCAGTTCCAAAAACTTGACTCGAAGGGCGAATTTCTGGCAGCATCTGGCGGGGAATTGCCATTATTTCCAAAGTTTCGGCATCCCAATCGAGGGTTTGCAAATCCATCAGCATCGTGCGGCTGGCGTTGGTAACATCGGTAATGTGCGCGCCGCCCGTCAGGTGCCAAATCAGAAAAGTATCGACATTGCCAAAAATCGCATCCCCTTGATTTGCCGCTTCCCGCAATCCTGGAATATTGTCCAGCATCCACTTAATTTTCGGCCCGCTGAAATAAGTTGTCAGCGGCAAACCGCATCGTTTTTGAAATCGATTTTTGCCCTCAATTTCAGCTAATTGATCGCAAATAAAGCGAGTGCGGGTATCTTGCCAAACAATGGCATTGCCGTAAGGTTTGCCAGTTTTTCTGTCCCAAACAATTGTAGTTTCGCGCTGGTTGGTAATACCGAGTGCAGCAATATCTTCCGGGTCAATATTGCCAATTTCGAGGGCATTTTTAATCACGCTTTGGGTGCGCTGCCAAATTTCATCGGGATTGTGTTCAACCCATCCTGGCTGCGGATATATTTGCTGGTGTTCTTGTTGGTTGCGACAAATTATCTGTCCCAGGCGATCGAATACGATAAATCTGGTGCTGGTGGTTCCTTGGTCGATCGCTGCTACGTATTTTTTTACCAATTGTCTAAAATATTTTTAGTAATGAGGTCTTTAACGTATATGATACTATATCTAGAAGTCAAATTAATGTCAAAAACTTTAGCTTACGGAATTCCCCAAGTTGAAACTGGCAGATTTGCTGAGGCTCGATCGCACAATTAAGGTTATTGGCTTTGACGATGCTCCGTTTTCTCGTAGAAGTGGCAGTCTGGTGTCGATCGCGGGCATAGTCTGTGGGGGAACTAGATTTGAAGGAATGGTTTGGGGACAAGTCCTCCCAGACGGATTAGATGCCACGGATGCTATTTCTGGGCTACTCCTCGGAGGCAAATTTCTGCCGCAATTGCATCTGGTTTTGCTAGACGGAATTGCTTTCGGAGGCTTCAATATTATTGACCTTCCTGAGTTAGCATCGCGGCTGCAAATTCCTTGCGTTGCTGTCATGCGCCGCCAACCAGATTTAGCTGCTGTTGAAAAAGCCCTCCGCCATTTACCAGACTCGCAATACCGTTTAGAATTGTTGCGTCGCGCTGGGATAATTCACGCTTTTGAACCTTTCTTTTTTCAAGTTTGCGGCGAACAACCGGAAGTAATAGCGAGGGCAGGGCTATTTCATTCTAGTGTAAGGCCTGATAGAATAACAGATTAATCTCACTGAGGGTTCAGGTCAAAATGTCC
>NZ_JAUPTE010000166.1:0-1572 GCF_036701705.1 Microcoleus sp. w1-18aA5
GATAGTCTAGATGGAAGCTCATAATGGTAAATGTATTAGTATGTACATTTTACACCATAAACTCAGGAGAGCCGATCTAGATGAGTTGATCGGGGGATTAGTCGCCGAAAACAACCTAAAACCCTATCAGGGATTGAAACTGAATATTTCCTAACATTAATGAGCGAGTATCACGCCGAAAACAACCTAAAACCCTATCAGGGATTGAAACGTCCATCTCGCATTATACAGGCTCTATAGAATGTTGCCGAAAACAACCTAAAACCCTATCAGGGATTGAAACTTGCAAGTTTTGGCGTGGGTGAATGGCAATTTGGCCGAAAACAACCTAAAACCCTATCAGGGATTGAAACCCTCAACTGTAGATGTGGTTTCCTTGGGAATTTGCCGAAAACAACCTAAAACCCTATCAGGGATTGAAACCTAATTCTTGACTGGGACTCTTACGACTGGGATAAAGCCGAAAACAACCTAAAACCCTATCAGGGATTGAAACAAAAATACTAAATTGATATCCTGCAATTGTACTAGCCGAAAACAACCTAAAACCCTATCAGGGATTGAAACGCGTTGAACTTGATTTTTGGTCAACTTGGCAATTGCCGAAAACAACCTAAAACCCTATCAGGGATTGAAACGAGGTAGATTCAGTAATATCAGTAACTCTAAAAGGCCGAAAACAACCTAAAACCCTATCAGGGATTGAAACGGCAGGAGAAGACGGTGAGGCGGCAGATGATTGGGAAGCCGAAAACAACCTAAAACCCTATCAGGGATTGAAACGTAGAGCCAGAAACCGCCAGTGCTTCTATCGTTCACGCCGAAAACAACCTAAAACCCTATCAGGGATTGAAACGAGGGGCTTCTCCGGCACCAGCATACTGGCGATCGGCCGAAAACAACCTAAAACCCTATCAGGGATTGAAACCCGGTAAACGTAGGTGAGGCTAAATCAGCTTTAGCGCCGAAAACAACCTAAAACCCTATCAGGGATTGAAACATAATCAACCACATCAAACTGATTAATCTAACACCGCCGAAAACAACCTAAAACCCTATCAGGGATTGAAACAAAAAGAGCTAGGAAGACAGGGAGAAGAGAGATTGGACGCCGAAAACAACCTAAAACCCTATCAGGGATTGAAACCGCAGTAATTTCTAAATGCTCCGGCATAGGAACCCCGGCCGAAAACAACCTAAAACCCTATCAGGGATTGAAACGAGTGTGATTATGAGGGGCACGCCATAGCTAAAGAGCCGAAAACAACCTAAAACCCTATCAGGGATTGAAACTTCGGAATGTTTGGCGGCGTTGTGACGGTAAATTCGCCGAAAACAACCTAAAACCCTATCAGGGATTGAAACATCTGTCAAGAAACCTGAAAAGTCCTCGGCTTAAAGGCCGAAAACAACCTAAAACCCTATCAGGGATTGAAACCAGACCCACTAGAGCAAGCTGCAAATAATGAAACTCCAGGCCGAAAACAACCTAAAACCCTATCAGGGATCATTGGTGACAAGTTAAGACTGTAAGTCTTTTGTCAAGAGGCTTTTAGAGAATTGTTGAAAAAA
>NZ_JAUPTE010000167.1:0-1548 GCF_036701705.1 Microcoleus sp. w1-18aA5
CATTACTCACAAGTTAAGCTAAAAGCACTATTGTCAATGAGTAAAATTACTCATGTTTGACCTGTTGACCCAATTAAAATATGACTCCATTTGTTCCTTTATTGTTGAAAAACAATTGTTCGGGACTTCTTTGAGTTCCAGGGAAAGGAGAAATAATTAGCCTGACATGAGGTTTTCATGCTTAGCTTAACAATCCCTAAATCTTGATTTTTATCGGCGGCCAAATACTTAACTCGCGTCCGAAGCTAATCCTTTTTGATAGGCAACAGAGAAATGATACATCCCCCGATAAATCATTTCTAATGAAATCCGTTCAATTGGTACTCCTAATTCATCGGCAACCGCATCTCCTAAATCTACTAAAACCGCATAAAATAGCCAAGTAGCCCAGATTGGGAGCTTGATTCCGTTTAATGAACCTGTCCATAAATAGCTGAGATTTAATAATCTTTTTACTGTAGAAAATGCGTCTTCAATTCGCCAGCGTCTTTGATATAAATCTGCTACTACATAAGGGGGCAATATTTCAGGTTCTCGGACACTTGTCAGATAAGAAGGCCAGGAAGTCTTGGAGCGAATCTGTACTAATCTTATAGTCAAAGCTGGTGTCTGTTTTGTGCCTGCACCTATTTTAATTATCTGGTCTTTGACATCATAAGTATTAGTTAATACCCGCTCGATTTGATAAGATGCACCTTTCTTGATTCGAGTGATAAATTCAATTTCTTGAGAAATGAGTTTTGACCACAAAGCGAAGTGATAGAAGCCTCGGTCTAATAACAGTAAGGTTTTTGGCTTAACTGTTTTTAGTAAATCTTCCTCCCAATTAGTATCTGCTTGTTTCGGATTTTCCCCAAACCAAATTTCTTCGGGAAGATGAGTTACTAGGTCTATAATTACTCCCATTTTTCCGGCTAATTGACCAATTGGCACATCTGATAAACTTTGTAGCTTCTTAAATAATGCTTCTAATGTTGAGCCATCAGCTATCCAGATATTATCAAAGCTTTTTAAGGCAAATTGTACGCTATCTGGTAATGGTCTCGATTTTCTCATCAACCATTTTCGTCGAAAATGAGGTAGTAATTCTTTAAATACTTTTTCAAATAAAACTGCGGGAAAAGTTAAAAATCTTTGTGATAATGCTTGTTGACTAATTTCAGACGGCTCACACCATAAAAATCCTTCTCTATTTAATAATCTGGTTAATTCTGTTACTCCTGCTACATTTCGCCATAAAAGACTTAATATTGCTGCCATCATTAAGGGTAGTGTCAGAATCCTATCTCTTAAATTTAGTTGGCGATAAAAAGTTTTTTGAGCAGCCATTGCGGGAATTAATAAATCTTCCAGGTGATTCGCAATCGCTTCATTTTCTATTTGGGGACTATTTTTTTTCTTTGCATGATCTCGGTTGATTCGTTTTTTGCTAGTCATAACTGGTTCAACTAGGACTCAATTGCTTGACCCGTAAGGGTTTCATCCTATTTTACCTTTTTTGGTCTACCCCCTTGACAATTCGCACTTTTTCTTAACTTGTCACAAATG
>NZ_JAUPTE010000168.1:0-1501 GCF_036701705.1 Microcoleus sp. w1-18aA5
CTGTAGTTTAGACTAAAAAATCAGTGCAGCTAAAAGTAGCAGCCTTTTAGCAGAAGGCAAGCTGTTGCTCAAAAACTCAAGAGGGAGAAGATTAAACAGCTAATCTTGAAGACTTTTTGCGTCGAGAAACGCGTTTTTTAACAGTGGGATAGCACGGTGCCTTAGTACGTACCTTTCCTTTTTCCCAACCAGGGGATTTTCCCCTATGTTTAGGCGCTGTAGCGGGAGTACCAATGTCAACTAAAACCGACAACATTGATTGGGCAACACGTCCAGGAGTTAAATTAATCGTAGCAGATTGCCAAGGAAGTCGATTTTCCAGAACTAAATCCCTAGCCAGCCAGAGTTGCCAACTCATCAATGGCATTAAATCGCTCCAACGATCAGATTGTTCAGGAGTTCTGAAGTTAGGCAATGTCCAATGTAATCGTTGCTTGACAAATCTATACCAATGATCCACTCCAAAACGTCGTAAATACTTAAACCAAACAGTTTCTAAGGGTAGAGTTCGTTCTCCAACCCAAGCCAACCATAAGGGTGGAAACGGCTGACCATTTGACATGGGCTTCATTCTTTCGACGAGGATTAAATTTACTCCCTGTTCAGGCGCACGATAAAAATGTAAGTCAAGCCATTGACTGACTCGGACTTGTCCCAACCCTGGATGTTCGTCAATTTCAATCACAGTATCCGTTTGGAGCCATGTGGTTGGGTCGTTGAGTCTCATTTTCTGCCCATGTTTCCGTGGCCTACCGCGACCACTATAGGCTGGTGGTGCTGACCACAAACAGGCATTCTTTCGGACTCTCATTAAACAATCAGCTTGAATATCTGCTTGCGCCAGTACCCAATTTGCATTCCCATATTCTCGATCTAAAACTGCTAAAACTGGGTTGACGCTCTGTTCACAAACAAGTTTGAGTTGGGAAGCTGCTTTTTCTATTGGCGAAGACCAACTACTAATTCGTTCATGTAGTAGGGGTAATGCCCAACTTCCTTCTGCTTCGGGTATCCACGCAATTGTACTGTACCCCTGTCCAATAATTACGCCTTTGTGATATTCATGGGTTCTGTCTTGTAATGTTTTGGCATCTGGTCTGCCCCATGCAGTATGATCGATTGCCACTAAAACGTGTTCCGTTGAGGATGCTTCCTCCTGTAATTGCTCCAGATACAGCAGCATCAGTTTTTTCCGGTCTGGTCTACAGTCTTGCAATGCCTCGTAGACGCTTGGCCATTGACGATGGAATAATGGATTGAGCGAAAATTCCGCCAAACAGGCTGCATTCCTGGTCGTCATCACTGCATCCATCAGCTCGAATGTGGCATCCTTGGCTTTGACCAATAACTCGTATGCTGCTTGACGAAAGTCCTTTAATCGTTCACTGTTCATTTAGGGAGTGGATAGGTTTTATTTTTCACCCTTATTCTCTCCCGGCGCGGTGGCTTTAGTTCTTCTCAAAGCCACCGTTCTCATCTTTATTTAGTCTAAAGTACAGTT
>NZ_JAUPTE010000169.1:0-1491 GCF_036701705.1 Microcoleus sp. w1-18aA5
AGTCCAATGGCACTGAAAAAGTGAGCCAAAAAAAATCTGTAAGGCAAGATATACATAGATAATTGCCTTACAAACCAAAATATCTCTCTCCCGGCAATGCCAAATCGTGCGTGCATTCTCAAACAACAATTTTTGCAGAGCGTTGCCTCACCTTGGGAAAAGCTGCTGCCAGATTCCTTAGTAGGTGAGCTTCTAGCGAATGAGAAGATCACCTACTACCAAAGCATCTACACACCCATAGTCACCCTGTGGGCGATGATATCCCAGGTACTCGATCCCGACAAAAGTTTGAGTCAAGCCGTGAAGCGGATGAGTACGTGGCTGAGTGCGGCCGGAGTCAAGTCTCCTTCTTCAGACACAGGGGCATACAGTAAAGCTCGTAAGCGACTACCCGAAAGACTTGTCCAACAGTTAGTACCCATAGTGGCAGAGGCACTAGAAAAGCAAGTTCCCATAGAACAACAATGGTGTGGACGACGGGTGCGGGTATTAGACGGCACAACTGTATTGATGAGTGATACTGCTGCCAATCAAGCTGAGTATCCGCAACACAGCAATCAAAAAACTGGGTGTGGATTTCCCATCGCTAAAATAGTGGTACTCTTTTCATTACTAACTGGGGCTGTGGTAGCCGCTGGCATAGCTTCTTTGGCGACGAGTGAGATTGTGATGAGCCGTTTGATTTATGCAAATTTAGTCTCCGACGATGTGATATTGGCAGATCAAGCTTATGGTAATTATGTCGATTTAGTTTTGGTGAAACAGCAAGGAGCAGATGCTGTTTTCCGTAAAAATCATCTCCGCAAAACTGACTTTCGACGGGGGAAAAAGTTGGGAATTGGCGATCACAAAGTCATCTGGAATAAGCCCCAACAGTGTCCCAACCACATGACTTTTGAGGAATTCGAGGCATTGCCGTCTAGTTTCATCGTCCGGGAAGTATGCTTACGAATTAAGCGCCGTGGCTTCAGAGCTGAGCGTATCATTATAGTGACAACATTAGTGGATGCCAAACGCTACACTGTTGAAAAATTGACTTCTTTATATGGGTTTCGTTGGTCGGCAGCAGAAGTCAATTTACGCTATCTCAAAACCACGTTAAAAATGGAGATGTTAACAGCTAAAACTCCGGTGATGGTAAGAAAAGAAATTTGGACACACTTATTAGCTTACACTTTATTGCGTACTATTATGTGGCAGGCTGTATCTTCGTCAAAAAATACAGTTTTTGAACTCTCATTCCAATCAACTAGGCAGCAGTTTAATCTGTTATTGACGCTGTTGGCAACTACAGGAAAACGCCAACAGCGACAATGGCGTCAATTACTTTTGGAACAGGTGGCAACTAATTTACTCACGATTCGACCTGAGCGTTCTGAACCTAGAGTTTTGAAACGCAGGCCGAAACCATATCCTCGAATGCAGGAACCTCGTTCTGTCTTGAAAGCTAAACGGAGGGTGTGATTAAGCCTTTTTCAGTGCCATTGGACT
>NZ_JAUPTE010000170.1:0-1490 GCF_036701705.1 Microcoleus sp. w1-18aA5
GAAATTCGGGAATGAGATCAGGCCGAGCCAAGTCACAAGAATGGGCAGAAATAGCCTCACGGAAAAAAGCCATTACTGAACGAGCTTGAAAACGACAGGTTTGGATGACACTAAGTAGATTAGCAGTTTCCTCAAATCGCTTCATCGAACGAGAACCGCCAGAAACTTTCCGTTTCGTTACAGCTAGCCGTAGAGAACGTTCTGCTAAATTATTATCCGGAGACACCGATGGGTGATCGAGAAAATACCACCATTGTTGAGCCTTATCTCGTAAGGATTTGAGTAACAAACCTGCTGCATAGCCAACTTGGTTGAACCAAGTGGCCAAAGCTTGATTCAATCGTATTTTGAAATCCTCAGCCCAAGAGTCGTAGGTAAGTTGCTCCTTCGTCTTTCGCCAGGACTCATGGGATCTAAAAGCTTCATCAATTAATGACAGAAATATTTGAGCGACTGCTGCATTATTGTTGCCCGGAAGTCCCAGCACTTTCTTGAAATGCCGTCGTAAATGGGCTAGACACTTCTGTTGGGCTATGACGAAAGCAACCATTATAAACGCTGAAATCATCTGAGCTTAAGACTCCAGCAAATTCTTTGCCCAGCATGGTTTCTAGTTCCACACGTCCTCTGGTATCTGCGGCATGAAATAAACAGAATCCTTTTCCACTAGCCGTCCACAGCCATTCTTTGACTCCCATCACACACCGGGGGCGTTTCATCTACATGAACGTTTGATTGAAGAGGTACCCATTCCCACAGTGCTTTGATAGCTGGCTCTACTGCTGCTGCTACTCGTTGATTGGTTTTTTGGAGTGTTCCTACGGACACTTCTATCGTGCCGAGTTCCCACAACAATTCAGTCAGCTTTTCGTAGGAAAGATGCCCATAATTCCCCAGCCAGACTAATAGTGCTTGGAGATTAACGCTCAAGTCTTGGCCTGGAACCACTCCCTGATGTGGTTCTCCTCTGACTACTGCACCACATTCTAGGCATTTACACGATTGTGTCTGATATTCGACGACTTCGATTGGTTTGGCGACTAGAGTTGCTACTTGCTGTCTGTGGATGTTAATTACTTGACTTAATTCTTGACTACCACAATTGAGACAGATGTCGGGTGAGCTAATTTCGGTTCTGTCTACTCGTCCAAACCCTTTGCGGGTTTTTCCCTGATGACCTGGTTGTCCACCTGGTTTCTTTTTTTGGTCTGCTTCTGGTGTGACTGTTGGTTTCTCTGATTTCTGGATCAGATCCGTTGATGGGGGCTTTGATGAAGTCTGACTGGTGGTTCGACTTTTGCCCGTAGCAATGGCTAGTTTTTCTTGTAATTCTTCAATAATTTTTTGCAGCCCCAGTACCATTTCTACCAGTTCAGCTTGGCTCAACTGCTCGATTTCGGTTTTTTTCGGCTCTCTGGTTGCTGGGGGCTTTTTCATTGGTTTATTTTACCAGCTTTTGTCACCGAAGTTTTTTTGACCTGAATCCTTAC
>NZ_JAUPTE010000171.1:0-1476 GCF_036701705.1 Microcoleus sp. w1-18aA5
AATATTGGCAAATCACAACTGATAAAGAGGAGCTGCCCAAAAACACTACTTGGTATGTAATGAGTAAATTTCCCAAGGTTACACCCAGAGAAGTAGGTAATTTTTATGGTTTAAGAACTAGGGTAGAATATGGTTTGAAGCAAAGTAAAAACGAATTAGGATGGGCAGATTTTCGCTTAACTAATTATTCACAAACAGAAAAATAATGGGAAATTATTTTTAGCGCTTATTTGATGGTTAGTCTCCACTCTGAACAACTGCTAAAATTACCACCACAATCTGAATCTAATTTTTCATCACATCCAGGGTGGGATCGAGGAAAGGGGTGGAAGAATATTCTTAACAACCTCCGTTTAATACTTCAACCATTTGTACTATTTAACTTTATTAAACCTTGGCTACAAGTTTTTAATATTCCTAAGTTATCCGAGGGCTTTTTTAAACTTCAAATGCTTGTCAATAATTTAACTCGTTCAATTTTTCAAAACCTCAATATCCTTTATTTCTACTTTTCCTCTGCGTAGAGTGACAAAAGAGGGTTAACCAATGTCCTCGAATTTCCGACGCAAATTGGCTTGCCGACCAATCCTTACTACTTAAATAATAATGCGTTTCATGGAAATCAACTAACCGACGACGACTTTTTTTGCCTTCCCACCTACTGCCAGTTCTTTTGATAGCAATTATATGTTTGACACCAGCCCACGCTGGTAATAACTGAGTAGATACGGGATAAATTGTAGTAGAGCGAGTTGTGGTGCGGCCATGCAAGCGTTCTGAGATTTGAGCTGAATCGCTCGCACCCACAGATTCGACCAATTTTTGAGCCATTTTAAACAGACGCTTATTGATTTTTTTTGAGAGTAATTATGTAGTCATTACCTCCATCAATAATTAACTGAATAGTTTTTTTTGAGTGTGCAGTGCATCAGCAGTAATTACTACTTGAGAACCCGCAAGTTCTTGCACGAGTTCCTCCACAGCTTCGATTTCACTTCGCTGCTGATTTTCCATGACTTTATGTCGGACTACCCACCCGCGATTGTGACTGTACACAGAAACCAGGCTCACAAAATTTTGGTAAGAACTATTACCCCCAACACTTGTGCTTTTGATACTTTTACCATCAATTGCCATCAATTCTCCTGGCGTGCTCGGTAATGTCTGCCCTGCCCATATATTAAAAAGGACGGCAATTGCCTCCAGGGTAAACGCATCTTAACTGGAACCCAAAATATGCTACAGTTAAATCGACTAAATTTCAACGTAGTTTGTTGTAGTTTAGGGGTGCTATCAATGGCAAGAGGTTTTAGTAAAGCTGTAACTTCCCAACAAAAACCAACAGATTCATTGCCTTCAATGAATATTTTAAATGCCAGTTTTTTAGAACATTTTGCCAAATTTGAAAGACCCCAGAATAGAAAGAAGTAAAGAACACTTACTCAAAGATATTATAGCGATTGCGATTCTAGCTAT
>NZ_JAUPTE010000172.1:0-1423 GCF_036701705.1 Microcoleus sp. w1-18aA5
CAGAAAAAGCAGGTAGGAAAATATGTATGTCGGCGTCAAGAACCTAAAAAAAGATATCGAAGACGGAGTACATTTGGGTTCTTCCTTACTTACTATGCTAAATCAATAGTTAAAGGCGTAAAATCAATTTAACAAATATGTCAAAATGTAAACCAAGTCCTTGTCAGGCTTGACATTTCAGCTAATTTGATTGTTAACTATAAAATAGTTACAAGATTTTTGGGGAGCAAATTATAGTCATGACCACAAAAAAGGGTACTAAATTTCTAACAGAGCTACTGAATATACAAGGAATTAAAGTAACTCAAATGACTCAAGTACCGTACATAGGAATAATCTTACAAGTTGAGTCAATCCATAAAGAAAGTCATTGTCATAGATGCGGTACAAAAAGTAATAGATTACATCAAAACCATCGATACTTAGTAAAAGATTTCTCCTGGGGAGAAAAGCTAGTATTTTTAGAAATAAACAGACGACAATTTAAATGTAAAAAATGTGGCAAACCATTTAGCGAGAAATTGGACTTTGTAAATAACCGAAGAACTTATACAAAACGACTAGCCGATACAATTATTAAGTCTGTCTTGTCAAGTGATATCAATAATGTAGCCAAAGAAGGAGTAGTAACAACAGAAGAAATAGAAAGAATGTTGTCAGATGCCTCACAAGAATTATCGTCAAAACCATCAGGCTTAAAAAAGCTAGGAATTGATGAAATAGCGTTAACTAAAGGTCAAGGAAATTACTGTGCGGTATTAACGGATTTATCAACATCTAAATTAATTACGATTATCAAGGGAAGAAAACAAGAAGACATTGAGCCAGTCCTTAATTCATGGGGATTAGAGGTTTTAGAACAAATAGAAGAAGTAAGTATAGATTTATGGAAAGGTTACAAAACCTTAGTAGAAAAACTCATGCCAAATGCTCAAGTAGTAGCGGACAGATTTCATGTAATGGTACAAGTCAATAAGGAATTAGATAGAGAAAGAAAGCGTGAAAGAAGGGAAATCATAGATTTAAGTAATAAATCTAAATCACCTCAAAGAATAGCAGAATATAAAGAGATATTAGACGGATTGAATGGCAGCAAATATGCGTTACTAAAGAATGAAGAGAGTTTAAAAGAAAAGCAAAAGAGCAAATTAATGTCAGTTAAAAAAGTGTGTCCTCGGCTAGCAATAATGCATAAATTAAAAGAAGAATTCCGACAAATATTTGAAAATAGAAAAACTAATTGGTTGAGGGCATTATTGAGAATTGGGAGCTGGCAGCAAAGAGCAAAAAAATATTTTAGTTCCACTGTAAATACTATCACTAATTGGATCGAGGAAATAATTGCTGTATCGGCTCAATAAGTAGGGGTAGCAGTTATTCTAGTTGCCAAGATAAGCCCAAGGGATGAAGAGAAGACTTGGAG
>NZ_JAUPTE010000173.1:0-1379 GCF_036701705.1 Microcoleus sp. w1-18aA5
CGCTCTTTCATCACTTTAGCCATAGTATAATATTCCTGAAGTCATCAAATAGTTAAAATGTATGGTCGTACCCCGCCCAGCAGTCTCTACAGTCAGTTTTGTAGACGAATACTGTCTTGCCTATCAACATCTATTTCCCGAGGTAAGAAGTTTTGAAAACTTCAAGTATCTAATTATAGGGATGATTTCGGGAATCAAGCGAAAATCGCTAACAGAAATAGCGAAAGTTGTCGGATTAAAAAATGAACAATCTCTCCATCATTTTTTAACTGTTTCCCCCTGGGATATTAAAGCTTGTCAACAATTAAGATTGTCGTTAATACTAGAGAGAGTCGCTGGAAAAAAAGTCATATTAATAATAGATGAAACCGGAGACAAAAAAAAGGGAAACACTACCGATTATGTGGCGAGACAATATATTGGTAATCTCGGCAAGGTAGAGAATGGAATAGTATCCGTTAATGCCTATGGTGTAGTCGGAAACACGCTATTTCCATTAATGTTTAAAGTTTTCAAACCACAAGCAACTCTCCTACCAGAAGACACATATAAGACTAAACCTCAACTAGCCCTAGAAATTAGATCCGAACTAGAGGGGATGGGATTTAAAATCGTGCAGGTATTAGCTGATAGTCTATATGGGGAAAGCTCTACATTTATACAAGGGCTAAATAAATTGCACCTCAAATATGTAGTGGCAATTCGCTCCAATCACAAAGCTTGGTTGAATAAAGAAGAAGTTACTTACAGTGACTGGCAAACATTTGACCGGGTATTTTCTAATGGCAATGAACAGACAAGATATATTCAAGAAATCATTTGTCCGGGTTCTGGCGAGGTGAGGTACTGGAAGATAACCAGTGATTTTTTGCGGGAGCGAAAAACTAATACTTGGTATTTAATGACTAATATTTCCGGAGATTTATATTCGAGTATTGGGAATCACTATGGTTTTAGGAATTGGATTGAGTACGGATTAAAGCAAGCCAAAAACGAACTAGGCTGGGCCGATTTTCGGGTAACAAATTATCAGCAAATAGCCAAGTGATGGGAAATAGTTAGTTGTGCATTTTTGTTAATTAGCTTACAAACAAACCAGAGAAATAATCAAGTGACACGTGAGAGTGTGTCAGAGGAATCCCAGAGCTTAAATTGCGTTGGGCCACAGGGTATATCTCAAGAACCTTTAAAATATAGTCAGCATGAGTGGTGGAATTTTAGTGGAGGATGGAAATCTACGTTAAATAATTTGCGACTGATAATTCAACCCTATGTCTTTTACAATTTCCTCAAGCCTTGGCTCTTGATTTTTGATATTCCTAGCTTAAAAGCCGGATTTCTAGAACTATTAAATATGATGAATAAGTTTCGTGGATATA
>NZ_JAUPTE010000174.1:0-1371 GCF_036701705.1 Microcoleus sp. w1-18aA5
CTCATATTTTTTGGCAATTTTACTAGCTTTTCCATTTTAACCCTTTTGCGACATATTCGCCAAAGTGAGATGCACCCGATAGCTGTGATTTCATTGGAATGGTTTTCCACTTTAACTTGTCCAAGTACCAACCGATTTTCGCTGGCCCAACCTGTCACTAAATGTAAATTATTTACCCCGGTTTTTCGGTCATAAGAACCTCGGAGATTTTTGCCATCAATCGGGATAACTTGTTGGCCAACTGGCCCCATTAATTGTTTAACCCATTGAGTCAACTTCTGTTCTAAAACTTTCGGGTCTAGCTTTTCAAAAACTCGTCGAAAGGTATCATCGCTCGGGATGCCATTGGGTAAGTCTAAAAATTTTTGCAACCATTGCTGCTTACTGATTCCATAATTTTCCATGTCTTCCCATCCCTCACCTCCAGCTATTGTAGATAATATGGCAATGACGAAAATGTCTTTCAGTAGGTGGCGTTTGGTTCGGTTCACTATGAGGGTCGGGTACGTCATCAAAATAACTTGACAAGCTCCCTTGTAACTCTTGCATGGAAATATAGCCTTTCTCATAAAGATGAGGTATGATGTTACTGACACTCATTCATGAGGGTCAAACAGAGAACACACATGGAATGAACTATAATTATATGGTTCAGTCAAGCCACCCGAAAGCGATAGCACACATAATAGCATTTTTCTGACAGCACGCTCTGGTTGACTCACAACACGTTTACTTGTACTCCTCTTCATACATTGTTAAAAATGAAAACTTATTCGATTGATTTTAGACAAAAAATCCTTGATACTTATCATACTGAACCGATTTCACAAAAAGCAATAGCTAAACGTTTTTCTGTAGCCCTCAGCTTTGTACAAAAATTGCTTAAACAATATCGTGAAACAAAAAACATTACTCCCCGAACTCACCGATGTGGAGTCAAAGGCAAACTGAATGCAGAGCAACTACTCATATTGGGGGAATTGATTGAATCAAACAATGATGCTACTCTTGAAGAACTTCGTTATTTACTTTATGGGAAAATTGGATTTTCCGTTAGTAGAGCGACAATAGCAAGAAGGATAAAAATCTTAGATATTACTGTCAAAAAAAAACTCTCTTCCCCTCGGACAAAGGCACCGACCGAGTTCAACTCCTGCGATGTGAGTTCTGGCAAAAAATAAAAAAAATTAGTTTGAAAGACTTAATATTCATTGACGAATCTGGAGTTAATTTAGCAATGGTTAGGTTATATGCTAGAGCTTTGAAAGGTCAAAGAGCCCGGGGACCAAAACCAACTAAGGAATGAAAAATAAATAACTTAATGAATTACTCAGGTTGGGGTACGGCTCGATAATTCCATTTGGGCAAATA
>NZ_JAUPTE010000175.1:0-1333 GCF_036701705.1 Microcoleus sp. w1-18aA5
TTTTTTAAGGTATAATAATTTGTGCCAGTATAGCAACCTTCAAAACTATGAAAAAGCCCTCTGAAGCTATAAATATCGTAAATTTAGACCATTTGGGAATAGTAGCGGGGATCATAGATGAAATGGAATTGGTAGAAGAAGTCAACAAAAAAGTGGGAATAAGAGTTAAAGAAACTGTCAGCCCAGGACAAGTAATGAAAGCAATAATTTTGAACGGATTGGGATTTTTGAGCGCCCCAATCTACCTATTTGATACATTTTTCGTGGGAAAAGCAACTGAACATCTAATCGGAAAAGGAATAACAGCCGAACAATTAAATGATGACAGAATCGGGAGAGCATTAGACAAATATTATCAAGCTGGAACGACAAAGTTATTCACAGCAATTGCCCTGAAAGCAGTGAAAAAATTTCAAGTAGAAATGAAAAGCGTTCATCTAGACAGCAGTTCAATATCAGTAGAGGGAGCATACAAAAACTGTCAGGAAAAGAGCCAGGAAGTTGAGGCAGAATCTGAGGATACAGAATCTTCCATGAAAACCATAAAAATCGTTCACGGCTACTCAAGAGATAAAAGACCCGATCTCAAACAATTTATCATTGATACGATCGTAAGTGGGGATGGAGACGTACCATTGTATCTGAAAATAGATGACGGAAACGCCGATGATAAAAGTGTCTTTGTGTCAAGATTGAAAGAGTTTAAAAATCAGTGGACATTTGACGGAATCTGTGTAGCAGATAGTGCCTTATACACAGCAGCAAATTTGTCAGCAATGGCAGGAATGAAATGGATAACCAGAGTGCCGTTAAGCATAAAAGAAGCTCAAAATAAAATCTGCAACATAGAAGATAGTGACTGGGAAGATTCTCAAATAAAAGGCTATAAAATAGCAGCCAGAACCAGTGAGTATGGCAACATCAAGCAAAGATGGCTAGTCATAGAAAGTGAAATCAGAAAACAAGCAGACCTTAAAAAAATAGTCAAACAAGTAGAGAAACAGTTAGAATCCGCCAAAATCTCACTGCCTAAGCTATCCAGGCAAGACTTTGCTTGTATTACTGATGCAGAAGTTGCAATAAAAAAGTTATCAAACTCATGGAAATATCACCAAATAACAGAAATAAAATGCCAAGAAAAGCCAGTTAAAACAACAAAAAGAAAGCTCAAAGAATCGAGCGAGACACAGACAATAGTCTATCAAGTAACAGGTGAAATAGAACCCCGAATTTCAGCAATCGAAGGGGAAAAAGTCAAAGCTGGGAGATTTATATTAGCCACAAATATTTTAGAGCCTAAAGTAGTGAGCAATTCACAGGTATTATCGGAATA